>SFDT01000063.1 GCA_004558115.1 Clostridiales bacterium
ACGAACTGGTTGGAGCCGGTCAGTGCATTGAACAGGGTGGTCTTACCGCAGTTCGGGTTGCCCGCCAGGGCAATTTTGATCTGCTTTTCCATATGATTCTCGTATCTCCTTTCCGGGATTATTCCACTTCGATCATTTCGGTGTCCGCCTTCCGCAGGCTCAGCTCATAGCCGCGGACGGTGACCTCCATGGGGTCGCCCAGAGGGGCTACCTTGCGGACAAACACCTGGGTGCCCCGGGTGATGCCCATATCCATGATGCGGCGCTTCACGGGACCCTCCCCGTGGAGCTTCACCACATTGACGGTCTCGCCGATCTTGACGTCGCGCAGTGTTTTCATGTGGGTTCTCTCCTTTATCTTTTATTTGTTGTTTTTTCAGATCATGATCTTCCGGGCCATTTCCTCGCTGATGGCGATGCGGGCCTCCTTGACCTTCACGATCACGTTGCCGCCCAGGGCGGCCACCACCGTAACGGTACCCCCGGCCACAAAGCCCAGGTCCTCCAGGTGCTTCTTCACCTCGGCATTGCCGCCCACCCGATGGATGAGATTTTCTTCGCCGATGTTGGCTAATGTCAGCGGCATCATAGCTGCTTCCCTCCCTGCTGTAACGGTTAGCGTTCACTAACCGATCGTGGAAAAATAGTGGTTAATCTGCCTTAACCCCTTTCCGAAGAAAAAGGTTAAGCTCCCTTAACCGCTGCATAGTTTAACACCTCTAACATTTGTTGTCAACCCTTTTTCCGGAAAAATTTTTCTTCCTTGCAATTTGGGTTAAAATATGCTAACCTATATATAATCTTACTGGAAGGTTGGTACTGTTTGCCATGCAGATCTTAAGAGCCTCGGAGGATTACCTGGAAACCATGCTGATGATGAAGGAGAAGCATGGCTACATTCGCTCCATTGACATTGCGGAGTATCTGGGCGTGACAAAGCCCAGCGTCAGCTACGCCACCAAGCGCCTGCGGGAGAGCGGCTATATCACCATGGACAAGGAGGGGCTCATCACCCTGACGGACGACAAGGAGGGGCTCATCACCCTGACGGACGCAGGCATGGCCATTGCCGCCAGTATGCTGGACCGGCACAAGACCCTGACCCGGTTTCTGATCCATCTGGGTGTGGACCCGGAGACCGCCGAGGCCGACGCCTGCAAAATCGAGCACGACATCAGCCAGCAGACCTTTGAGGCCATCTGCCGCCACGCAGGCCGTGAGGGCTGAAACAAAGCAACAAAAGAGGAACGGCCCCGCCGTTCCTCTTTTGTTGCTTTTCTATGCGGTTATTCCGTCTGCTCCGGTGGCTGATCCTGATCCCGGTTCACATAGCAATATGCCTGGGTGGGCATATTCCGGCGGAGCAGACGCCGGTCCACCAGATACTTGGTCAGCACCTGCAGGCAGGCAAACACCGGCACGCCCAGGAACATACCCAGCACGCCGCCGAAGCCGCCGCCCACCAGAATGGCCACCACCACCCAGAAGCTGGAGATGCCCGTGGCGTCGCCCAGGATCTTGGGGCCCAGGATGTTGCCGTCAAACTGCTGCAGGACGATGACGAAGATCACGAAGAACAGGCACTTCTTGGGGCTGACCAGCAGGATCAGGAAGGCGCTGGGCACCGCGCCCATGAAGGGGCCGAAGAAGGGGATCACGTTGGTAACGCCCACGATCAGGCTCACCAGCGGGGCATAGGGCATGCCCAGAATGGTGCAGCCGATGAGGCACAGAATGCCGATGATGAGAGAGTCCAGCAGCTTTCCGCGGACGAAGCCGCTGAAGATGCCGTCGGCCCGGCGGACGGCCCGGGCAATCCAGCGGGCGTGGGCCTCCTTGCACACGCCGTACAGCAGCTTGCAGCAGCGGGCCAGGCTCTGCTCCTTCATGGCCAGCATATACACCGACACGATGATGCCCACCAGGAAGTCCATGGCGAAGCTCACCAACCCCCAGATGCCGGAGATCACGCCGCCGGTGATGGTGGTGAGCATCTGCTGGGCGCCGGGCAGCACCTTGTTGGTCAGCAGGTCCAGCAGATTCTGGTAATAGGTCTCCAGATTCTCGTTGACCCAGTCCTCCACCTTAGGGTTCTTATCCAGCAGGTTCGTGATCCAGCCGTAAATCTTGTTGTAATACGTCTCGGCGTTGTTGATGAGCATCACCACACTGTCGATGAGCTGGGGGATCACCACGCTGAACATCAGATACAGCAGCAGCAGCACGATGGCCCAGGTCAGCAGAATGCTGACGGCCCGCAGCCACCCGGCGGCATGGGGGATGGTCTTCCCTTCCAGCCCCTTGATCCGGTGCAGACCCGCCAGAATGAGCTTTTCAAACCAGTTGACGATGGGGGCCAGCAGATAGGCCATCACCAGGCCCACCAGCACCGGCGACAGGATGGACGCCAGCTTGGACAGCAGCCGCTGCAGTGCGCCGCTCATATAGAACGTGTCGTAAAACACCAGAATGGCGCATACGGTGAGAAAGATCGTCAGACCCCATTTCAGGTAGCCGCTCTTATCCTTCATGTTATTTTCTCCTTTGTTGGCCCGGCTGGGCCTGATTTACTACTCTACATGATAACGTAAAACCCCGGGGTTTGCAATGCCGGGGACGTGAACGTTTTGTTAAAAATTGCAAATGCTTGCAATCCGCCGGAAAAAGCGGTATAATATCGGGACTATTATCACAGGCGACGATGGTAAAGGAGACTGTTCATGGATAAGACCCTGTTGTTCATTGTCAATCCCCGGGCGGGCAAGACCAAGTCCTCCGCCCCTCTGTTTGACGCCGTGGCCACCTTCGGCCGGGCCGGGTATCTGGTGCGGGTGATGCTGACCCAGGCCGCCGGGGACGCCGCCCGCTTCGCCGCCCGATGGGGCGGGGACTATGACCTGGTGGTGTGCGCCGGAGGAGACGGCACCCTCAACGAGACGCTGTCGGGCCTGATGCAGCTGGAAAACCGCCCGCCGGTGGGCTATCTGCCCAACGGCAGCACCAACGACTTTGCCGCCAGCCTGCGGATCCCCTCCTCCGTGCAGCAGGCGGCCCGGGCGGCGGTGGAGGGCACCCCCCATCCCCTGGACCTGGGGGCCCACAACGACCGGTATTTCTCCTATGTGGCCTCCTTCGGGGCCTTTACCAAGGCGTCCTACTCCGCGTCCCAGGAGACGAAGAACGCCCTGGGCCACTTTGCGTACATTCTGGAGGGCATCAAGAATCTGGACTCCCTGCGGCCCTACCGCTGCGAGGTGGAGGCCGACGGCGAGTCCTTCGACGGGGACTTCATCTTCGGCGCGGTGTGCAACTCCACCTCCCTGGGGGGACTGGTGAAGCTGGACCCCAAGCGGGTGCATATGGACGACGGCATGTTTGAGCTGATCCTGCTGCGGATGCCCAAAACCGCCCTGGACCTGCAGAATCTCATCACCGCCCTGAACCGCATGGACTACGATTATCCCGGGGTGATCTTCCGCCACGTCCGCAGCGTCACCGTCACCACCCGGGAGGACATCCCCTGGTCCCTGGACGGTGAATACGCCCCCTCCGCCCCCCGGGTGGAGATCCGCAACCTGCACAGCGCCGTGCAGCTGATGATCCGGGACGACGAATAACGCTTCCGAA
>SFDT01000064.1 GCA_004558115.1 Clostridiales bacterium
CCGCCCGGCGGTGTCGGCGTCGGCCATCAGATCGTCGGCCAGAGGAGCCAGGGCCGCGCCCATGGCCCGGCGGACCTTCATCTCCTCGCTGTCCTCCTCGGCGCAGATGCGCACCCGCTTCTGCCGCAGGTCGTCCTTCTCCGCATCGGTCTGGGCCCGGTACAGCTGCTCCTCCACCTGCTTCTTGGCGGCGCGGATTTCCCGCAGCTTCGGCGTGGCGGCATCGGGGATGTAAAAGCCCCGGCTGCGGGTGTTTTCCGGGTCCAGAATGGCCAGGGCCGCCGCCGGATCGTGGAAGGCAAGGCCCGTCAGGCCCGCCGTGTCCCGCAGCTTTTCAAACAGGGGGCGCAGGGTCTCCAGCCGCTGGAGATAGCCCTTCAGCTCGAACAGCTCCACATGGTCCGGCACCTCCAGCTCCCGGCACCGGCGCAGGGAGCCCCGGATGTCCTTCATCTGGCACAGCACCACGCAGATCTGGTCATACAGGTCCTTCAGGTCCCCGGCGTGGGCAGCGGCCCGCTCCACGTTGCGCAGCTCCTGCTCCAGCTCCTCCCGCTCGTCCGGGGTATAGTACCGCAGGCGGCGGATGCGCTCCTGGCCGAAGGGACTGCACCCGTGCAGGCTCTCCAGGATGTATTGCAGGCCGATCTTCTCTCTCTCCTCAAAACGAATCTGGATCATGCCAGCTCCTCCTTTACATTGATGACCGGTACGTCCACGGCCTCCTTCATGCGGGCCATGAACTCGTCCTTGTCGAATTTCCACCCGTAGGCGGACACGGGGTTGATGGTGACGCACAGGGTCCGGGCGGCCTCGGCGGTTTCCAGCCGCACCTGGCGGGTCCGGAGCTTATCCAGGGTGTCCGGCGTCAGCAGCACCCGGCTGGGGTCCTTGACCACCAGGCGGCCGCCCCGCAACACCCCGCTGCGCAGCAGGGGCACCACCATGGAGTCCGTCAGCGCCCCGGGAGCCAGGGCCTCGCCGTGCTCCTTCAGGCAATTTTCCAGGCCCTCCTCCGCCTCCGGCGGCAGAGTCTCCGCCTTGGGCAGGTTCATGATGCGATAGATGTTGGCGGTGTCCGCCACCACCTTTTCCATGCTCATGTGATAGGACGCGCCGGTGCACAGCACCACGCCCTCGGCCACCGCCCGGGCTCCCAGGGATTTCCGGCCCAGTGCCCCGTCGATGATGGACTTGTCCGCCCCCAGCTCAAAAAACATCCGGGACATCTCCCGCAGCTGGCTGGTGATGGACGGACCCGCCAGCTGGACGTTTCCGGCGCTACGGGCCCGGAGGATCACCACCTCGCCCAGAGGCGTGGGGATGCCGGTGGTGGCCAGGATCTCCGTGGTCACGTCGCCCAGCCGCAGCATATCC
This sequence comes from Clostridiales bacterium, assembly GCA_004558115.1. Lineage (GTDB taxonomy): Bacteria > Bacillota > Clostridia > Oscillospirales > Oscillospiraceae > Oscillibacter. The sequence continues at coordinate 1,378 of SFDT01000064.1, forward strand.
CGGGCCGTGGCGATCAGCGTCCCCTCCCGAACGAAGATGCCGGGCTTCTCCGTGCCCGTCACCACGTCGGTGGACTCGCCGTCCCGGCCGATGGACGTCAGCCCCAGGGTCCCCCGGAGCCGGTCATGGTGCAGCATCCAGTTGAGCATGGTGGTTTTTCCCGCGTTTTTGCACATGCCCACAATGGACATGGTTTTCACGCCGTTCAATATCTCAAGCAGCTGTGAGGACATATGATTCCCTCCCGGTGTAAGTCAATCTAAAGTTGCATTATAGCACAGATTTCGCCAAAAGAAAAGAGAAAGATTCCGGACGCTTTCTCAGCGTTTTTTCGCCCGGGCCAGCCGGAAGCCGAACACGATGCCGCTCACGCCGCCCACAATGTGGGTCAGGTGGGACACGTTGTCGGTTTTGGTCAGGCCGTCGGCGATCTCGCTGCCTAAGTACAGGGCCACCACCAGCAGCATGGTCAGAGGAATGCCGCCCTTCTTCATCTCCGTAAAGGAGGACAGGACGATCATCATAAACACCACGCCGCTGGCCCCCAGCAGAGCCGAGTGGGGGAACAGCAGGAACTGCACCAGCCCCGTGGCAAAGGCGGTGATGACGATGGTCAGCAGCAGATTCCGGCTACCGTACTTCTCCTCCAGCCCCGGCCCCACCAGCAGCAGAAGTAGCATATTGCCCATATAGTGGCTGTAGCCCGAGTGGCCCAGAACGTGGGTGAAAAAGCGCACATAGGTCAAAGGGTCCGTCAGCGGGGCCCGGTATACGCAGAACAGCCGGGCCGTGGAGGCCCCGCCGGTGGCGGAATCCAGCACCAGCACCAGCAGGCTGATCAGGGCAAAGCTCAGCACTACCGGCGCGTTGAATCGGATGGCAAATCGTTTCACAAAAAAACCTCTTTCCAAATGTTCTGACTTCGATTATAATAGACAAGTGGACTTTTGTAAACAAGGAGGCGCGTTTCATGAACAAACCGCTGAAAATCATCCTGCTGGTGCTGGCGGCCCTGTTGCTGCTGGTGGCGGGATACCTGGCCTATGTGCTCATCGACTATCACCGGCTGGGGGACATGGACCTGGAGGTGGACCGGCAGGTGCTCCAGCCCGCCGAAACCGGCCGGGAATATCACCTGCTGTCCTATAACATCGGCTTCGGCGCCTATGAGCCGGATTACGGCTTCTTTATGGACGGCGGAACGGAGTCCTGGGCCTGGTCCCAGGAGCGGCTGACGGACAACATCGGCCATATCGGGTCGTTCCTGTCCCAGCAGCATGCGGA
>SFDT01000025.1 GCA_004558115.1 Clostridiales bacterium
GCAGACCGCACACTTGATTGTAACAGGGATTCTTATTCATCGCTTAAGCTCTTTTGAACCACTCGCTTAGCGAGTGGTTTTCTTTATACAAAAAAGCGGACGCCGTGGCGTCCGCTGAGCTTGTTGCAAAAGGGTGAACTGCTGGAAAGCGGGAAGGAAGATAGTTACGAAAGAAACCCAGGAGGGGTGTCCCAAGGTGAATTGCCGCGAAGCGGCAAGAGAAGGTGGCCTGGGCCATTCGTTTGAAATCTAAGTTTTTCAGAACTTAAAAAGTTCTGAAAAACTTGCTCAGGCTGTCGAAAAGTTTTTTTCGACAGCCTGAGCGGACGCCGTGGCGTCCGCTTTCCGGTTCAATGCAATTTGCCCGCCCGGACGGCGATGAGCTCCGCCGCCACGGAGACGGCGATCTCCGCCGGGGTCTCCGCCCCGATGGCAAGGCCGATGGGGGCGTGGAGGCGGGCGTATTCCTCCGCCGTGAAGCCCGCCGCCAGCAGCCGCTCCCGGCACAGGGCCAGCTTTTTCCGGGAGCCGATGCACCCAAGGTACTTTGCGCCGCTGCGAAGGGTCTGGGCCAGCACCTCATAGTCCGCCTGGTGGCCCCGGGTCATGACCACCACGTAATCATCCGCAGTCACCGCGACCCTTTGGGAGAGGTCCTTGAAATCTCCGCAGAGGGTCCCCTCCGCCGCCGGGAACAGGGCCGGGTCTGAAAATTCCGGCCGGTCGTCATATACCACGGGCCGGAAGCCCGCCGCCGCGATGACCGGCACCAGGGCCTGGGACACGTGGCCGCCGCCGAAGATATACACCTTCCCGGCCCGGACCACCTGCATACTGGCCCAGCCGTCCCGGACCGCCGTCCGGCTCTCCAGCAGCCCCTCCGGCGGCGTTTCCCGCAGATGGCGGAAGCCGTCACGGCTGCCGGTGCCCATGTCCGTCACCCGCTCGCCCTCCAGGCGGCGGAGAAGCCAGGTGTCCGCGCTGCCGCCGAAAGCTTCCAGCACATCCCGCAGCACGGCGATGGCATGGCGGTCCCCGCCGGGCAGGAACTGGAAGTGCAGCGTCACATCGCCGCCGCACACCATGCCGAGACTGGCCGCGTCCCCCTGGACGAAACGGAACTCCCGGACTGCCCCGGCGCCCTTTTCCAGCAGCTCCGCCGCCAGGCGCTGGGCCTCGTACTCCACATTGCCGCCGCCCACGGTGCCGGCGGAACAGCCGCCGGCAAATACCGCCATCATGGCCCCGGCCCCCCGGGGCGTGGAGCCGCTGGAGGAAAGGATGCTCACCAGCTCCACCGGCCCTCCCGCCTCCAGGACGTGGATGATCTGCCGCCAGAATTCCCGCATGTCAGCCAATGCCTCCCTTCACAACGGTACCCAGAATGAGCACCAATACCGTCACGCCGCAAAAGCCGTATTTCGCCAAAGGATAGAACCAGGGGCCCAAGGGCTTTTGCCGGGCCAGGTTCACCTGCTCCAGACAGTCCTCCCGGCCATACACCCAGAAGAAGAACACGCCCGCCAGCAGGGCGCCCACCGGGCAGGCATAAATGGAGCAGATGTCCATCCAGCCGGAGACGATGCCCTGGATGGAAAGGCCCACGGCCAAGCCCATGGCGCCGATGACCGCCACCGCCTGCCGGCGGCTCAGGTGCAGCTTTTCCTGGAGGGTGGCGGTGGGCGCCTCAAAGAGGTTCACCAGGGACGTAAAGCCCGCGAACAGCGCCGCCACAAAAAACACCATCATAATGACCGTGCCGCCGGGCATGGTCTTGAACAGGTTGGGCAGGAAAATAAACATGAGGCCCGGACCGCTTTTGTCCAATGTCTCCCCCGCCGTGGCCATAGCTGGGATGATGACCAGCGCGGCCAGCAAAGCCGCCAGCGTGTCGAAAAAGGCCACCGTCCGGGCGGAGGCGGGCACATCCTCGTCTTTGGAGAGGTAGGAGCCGTAGATCAGCGTGCCGTTGCCCGCGATGGACAGCGAGAAAAAGGCCTGCCCCAGGGCATAGACCCACACCATGGGATCCAGCAGCTCTTTCGGCCGCAGCACGAAGATATAGCGGTAGCCCTCCGCCGCGCCGGGCAGGCCCGCGATATAAATGGCCAGCACCAAGAACAAAATGAAGAACACCGGCATGAGGACCTTGTTTACCTTTTCGATGCCGCCGCCGATGCCGAAGGCCATGACCAGAAGCGTCACCACCATGGCCGCCGCCTGCCAGCCGGTATTGCCCCAGGCGGAAGCCGCGGCGGAGAAATACGCGTCAAAGCCTGCCACGCCCTCGTTGGCCAGCACGGCGCCGGTGAAGGCGCCCACGGTATATTTCAGCAGCCAGCCCACCACTACGGAATAGCCGATGGCCAGAGCCAGGGAGCCCACCACCGGGATGAGGCCCAGGGCCTCGCCCCAGTCCCGCCGTCCTGTGCGCCGCCGGGCCGCGGTGCCGAAGGCCGCCATAGGCCCGCCGCCGGTGGCCCGGCCGAAGGCCATCTCCCCAATGACGCCGGTGGAGGCGATGAGCACCACAAACAAAATGTAGGGGATCAAAAAAGTGGCGCCGCCATAGCGGGACACCCGGGCGGGAAACAGCCAGATGTTGCCCATGCCCACGGCGGAGCCCACGCAGGCCAGCCGAAAGCCCCACGGGGATTGGAAGGCGTCCCGCCCCGCAGCCGCTTTTTGTTTTGTCATACGCGCTCTCCTCTCCCCACGCTCACGCCGTCAGCCGCCGGGCTTCCTCGTCCAGCAGCCGCATGGCGTCATCCAGATAATATTGCAGCGGCTGTGCCGGACCCACCGCCAGGCGGATGCTGCACCGCTGGGAGGGCAGCAAAATTTTCACCGCCTCGCTGGCGCCGATGGCCTCCGCCATGCGGGGGGTCACTTCCCCCAGCAGGCCGTTGGCCGCCAGAATGCCCACAGGCCCCAGCAGGATGTGGGCCCTGCCGGCGCCGAAGGACACGGCATTTTCTCCGGTGGCACCCTCGTCAGCGCCGCCCTTCAGCATGGCGGCGGTGGCCAGGGCGTTGGTGCCCAGGGCACGGACCCGCAGGTCCGGGAAATTCTTTTTCACCGCCTCCGTCAGGGCCCGGCCCATGCCGCCGCCCTGGCCGTCGATGACGGCTACCAGCAATTCTGTCCGCTTCATAGCTGTTACCTCGATTTCTCATATATGTACCAGAATACCCCGCCATGGCAGGACTTGTCAACGGAAATCACGGTTTCCCTTGACGCTGGCGGAGCGTTCCGATATACTGAATACACTGTGGTCCTGAAGGACCGCCCGGCGCAGAAGCGCCCGTTTTCAAATGTTTCCTTTTTCACGTGCGGCTGAAGCCGTGCCGGATGTCAGAAGGCATACCCTCCCAGGGGGTATGCTGTTTTTTTATGAAAGGACAGATGTATGGAACTCTCTGATTTTTTCCGCCTGCATCCCGCCGGGGCCGTGGCCTTTTCCGGCGGCGTGGACTCCTCCCTGCTGGTGTGGGCCGCCGCCCGGTACGGCAGCGATTGGCGGGCCTACTATGTGCACTCTCCCTTCCAGCCCGCCTTTGAGCTGGCGGACGCTCGGCAGGTGGCAGGTCAGTGCGGCCTGCCGCTGACGGTGCTGGAGGTGGATGTACTGCAAAACGAGACGGTGGCCGCCAATCCTCCCGACCGCTGCTATCACTGCAAGCACTCCATTTTCTCCGTCATTCTGGACCGCGCCCGGCAGGACAGCTGTCCCCTGGTCATCGACGGCACCAACGCCTCCGACGACGCCGGGGACCGCCCCGGTATGCGGGCGCTGCGGGAGCTGGAGGTCCGCTCCCCTCTGCGGGAGTGCGGTCTCACCAAGGCCGCCGTCCGGCAGCTGAGCCGGGAGGCGGGGCTTCCCACCTGGGACAAGCCCGCCTACGCCTGCCTCGCCACCCGCGTTCCCTCCGGCACGGCGCTGACGGCGGAGCTGCTGCAATCCGTGGAGGCGGCGGAGACCGCCTTGGCGGAGCTGGGCTTCCGGGACTTCCGGGTGCGTGCCCGCCACGGCATGGCCCTGGTGCAGGTGACGGAGGCTCAGTGGTCCCTGGCCGCCGCCCGCCGGGATGAGATCCAAAAGCGGCTGCGGCCCCTGTTTGAAAGCGCGGCTTTGGACCTGTTGCCCCGGACCCCGTCGGAATAAGGAGGAGCATATGGCAAACAACATTTTATCGGTCTTGCAGGAGGTCCAGGCCGGCACCCTGACGCCGGAGGACGCTTTGCTGCAATTGAAGCTGGCCCCCTATGAGGACCTGGGCTACGCCAAGGTGGATTACCACCGGGCCGTCCGCCAGGGGGTACCGGAGGTCATTTACGGCCAGTCCAAAACGCCGGAGCAGATCGCCGGCATTCTGGAGGCCATGGCCCGCCGGGACTGTGCCAACATCCTGGTGACCCGCATCCCCCAGGAGACAGCGGACTTTCTGGCGGAACGGTTCCCCCTGCGCTACGAGCCGCTGTCCCGCCTGGCGGTGGCGCTGCCCAAGGCCGTGGAGGGCCGGGGCAGCGTCGTGGTAGCCACCGGCGGCACCAGCGACATGGGCGTGGCTGAGGAGGCCGCCATCACCGCCGAGACCCTGGGCAACCGCGTCACCCGCCTGTACGACGTGGGTGTAGCAGGGCTGCACCGGCTTTTGAGCAATCTGGAGCCTCTCATGACCGCCCGGGTGGTCATCGCCGTGGCGGGCATGGAGGGCGCCCTGGCCAGCGTCATCGGCGGCCTTGTGGACTGCCCGGTCATCGCCGTACCCACCAGCGTGGGCTACGGTGCCTCCTTCGGAGGCATGAGCGCTCTTTTATCCATGCTGAACTCCTGCGCCAGCGGCGTCAGCGTGGTGAACATCGACAACGGTTTCGGCGCGGGCTTTCTGGCCAGCCGCATCAACCAAATGGAGGGACTGGAATGAAAACGCTGTATCTGGAATGTAATATGGGCGCCGCCGGCGACATGCTGATGGCCGCCTTGTACGAGCTGCTGCCCCAGACCCAGAAGGACGCCTTTCTGGACACCATGAACCGCCTGCTCCCCGGCGTCACCGTGACGCCCCGGAGCTCCGTCACCTGCGGCATCGCCGGCACCCACATGGAAGTTCTGGTCCACGGACAGGAGGAGCACAGCTACGACGTGGCCCTGGGCGCCGCCCGGGACGCCGTTCATGACCACGGCCACGAGACGGCCCATGACGAGGCCCATCATGGGCATGAGCACCATCATCACGAACATGAGCATGACCATGAGCATGACCATCATCACGACCATGACCATGAACACTGCCATGAACACGATCACGACCACGTGCACGACCACGGCCACCACCATCACCACGCCTCCCCGGCGGACATCGCCGCCATTCTGGCGGGGCTGGATGTGCCGGAGGCGGTAAAATCCAACACCAAGGCCGTCTATGACCGCATCGCCGCCGCCGAGGCCAAGGCCCACGGTGTGCCGGTGGCGGAGATCCACTTCCACGAGGTGGGTACTCTGGACGCCGTGGCGGATGTCACCGGCGTGTGCCTGGCCATGCACCTGCTGGCGCCGGACCGGGTGGCATCCTCCCCTGTCCATGTGGGCAGCGGCCAGGTCCGCTGCGCCCACGGCATCATGCCGGTGCCCGCCCCCGCCACCGCTCATCTGCTCACCGGCATCCCCACCTACGGCGGGGAGATCCGGGGCGAGCTGTGTACCCCCACCGGCGCCGCCCTGCTGGCTCATTTCTGCGGGAGCTTCGGTCCCCAGCCCGCCATGGCGGTGACCGCCGTCGGCATCGGCGCCGGCACCAAGGAGTTCCCCGCCGCCAACTGCGTCCGGGCCTTCCTGGGCGAGACGGAGGAGGGCGGCCGGGAGGCCGTTTCCGAGCTGGTGTGCCACATCGATGACATGACGGCGGAGGCCCTGGCTTTTGCCGGGGAGCGTCTGCTGGATGCCGGGGCTCTGGATGTGTCCACCGCTCCCATTACCATGAAAAAAAGCCGGTCGGCATGGGCCCTCACGGTGCTGTGCCGCCCTGCCGACGAGGAGCGCCTGGCAAAGGCCGTTCTCCGGGAGACCAGCACCCTGGGCGTCCGGGTCCGCCGCTGTGATCGCTACATTCTCTCCCCCTCCGTGCGGACGGTGGAGACGGCGTATGGCCCCATGGCCGTGAAAACGGGCCGGGGCTTCGGCATCCGCCGGGAGAAGCCGGAGTACCGGGACGTAGCCCGGGTGGCAAAAGAGCAGGGTCTCCCCTTCCAGCAGGTGTGGGAGGATGTGCTGGCCGCCGCCAGGGAGGACCGGGATGAATAAGGAACTGTGGGACAAGTGCGTGGCCTTTCACGGCCACTCCTGCCCGGGACTGGCCATTGGCTTCCGGGCGGCCACTCTGGCCCTGGAGCTGCTGGGCGGGGAGGAAAGCGCCCGGGACGAGGAGCTGGTGTGCGTCACGGAAAACGACGCCTGCGGCGTGGACGCCGTCCAGGTCATCACCGGCTGCACCCTGGGCAAGGGGAACCTCCTTTACCGGGGCACCGGGAAAATGGCCTTCTCCTTTTACTGCCGCCGCAGCGGCAGGGCCGTCCGCCTGATGCTCAAGCCTCTGCCGGAGGACCTGGACCGGGAGGAACGGCGGCGGATGATCTTGGAGGCTCCGGCGGAGCAGGTCTTTGCCGTCAGCACCCCCACCCGTCCCGTGCCGGAGCCGGCCCGGCGGTTTGCCAACGTCACCTGCGCCGGCTGCGGCGAGACCGTGCCGGAGCACAAGGTCCGCCTGGTGGACGGCAAACCCTACTGTCTGGATTGTTTCGCCCCTTATGACCGGGGCTGGTAAAAAATTGAGGGTATCATTTGCATGAAGAAACTGCGTATCATTTCCCTTTGCCTCTCCCTGCTGCTGTTGACCGCCTGCGGCGCCCAGGCGGAGCCTGCCCCGCGGGAGGACAGTGAACCCCTCCGCACCGTCACTGACGCCAGCGGCCGCCAGGTGGCGCTGCCGGAGGAAATAACGTCCGTGGTCTGCGTGGGCGTGGGCGCCCTGCGGTACACCACCTATCTCCAGGCCCAGGACCTGGTGGTGGGCGTGGAGCAGGGCGAGCAGACGGCCACCCTGGCCAAGCCCTTCAGCTATTTTAACCGGGATCGCTTCGCCGCCCTGCCGGTGACCGGCGATAACGGCACCACCTATGACGAGGATATTCTCCGCCTGGCGCCGGATGTCATCGTGGCCTATCTGGACGGTGACTCCGCCGACAGCCTTTACGCCCGCACCGGCATCCCCGTGGTGACCATTCCCCTCAACGAGGGCATGTTCGACGAGGCGGCCCTCACCACCCTCTCCCTGATGGGAGAGGTGTACCATCGGGAGGACCGGGCCCAGGAGCTGACGGACTACCTGCTGGCGGCCCAGGCGGACCTGGACAGCCGCACTCGGGATGTCCAGGAGGCGGAAAAGCCCACGGTGTACGTGGCGGGTGTCTCCTACAAGGGCGTTCACGGCTTTGAGGGCACCGAGGCGGGCTATCCCCCTCTGGCGGCCATCCATGCCCGGAACCTGGCGGACCGGACCGGCCAGTCCGGTCCCTTCAGCATCGACACGGAGCAGGTGCTTCAGTGGGACCCGGACGTGATCTTCCTGGACTGGAACGGCATGGGCCTTGTTCAGGAAAACTATGCCGTGAACCCCGGTTTTTACAACAGCCTCTCCGCTGTGGAAGCCGGGCGGCTGTATGCCCAGATCTCCTTCCGCTCCAGCGCCACCAACGCGGAGCTGGCCCTGGCGGACGCCTATTACGCCGGCACGGTCCTCTATCCGGAACAGTTCACCGGCATCGACCCGGCGGAAAAATTCAACGAGATCTTCCGGGTAATGCTGGGCGTGGAGGATGCGTACAGCCAGTACGCCGCCCAGGGCTACACCTTTACCACTTTGAAACTGGGGGAGTGACATGAACCATCCATCTCTCCGGCGGCAGGCCCCGGAGGCCTATGCCCGGCATCAGGGGCGGCGGGCGGCGTTTTTGCTGGCCCTGTCGGCGGCGCTGGTGTGCGCCGTGCTGGTCTCTTTGTGGTGCGGGTCCTATGAGACGCCCCTGCCGGAGCTGGTGCGGGGCGTGTTCGGCCGGGCCGGTGACAAAAGCATCAACACCGTGGTGCGCAACCTCCGCCTGCCCCGCATCTGCACCGCGCTGCTGGGCGGCGCGGGGCTGGGCATTGCCGGCTGCGTGCTGCAATCCGTGCTGCGCAATCCCCTGGCCTCCGCCTCCACCCTGGGCATCTCCCAGGGGGCCAGCTTCGGCGCCGCCTTTGCCATCATCGTGCTGGGCGCCGGCATTCAGTCCGGCAGCAGCGCCTCCGGAGCCATGTCCTTCACATCTCCCGTCACCATCAGCGTATGCGCCTTTGTGTGCAGCATGGCGGTGTCGCTGGTGATTTTGACCCTGTCCCGGCTGCGGACCATCACGCCGGAGGCCATGGTCTTAGCGGGCGTAGCCCTCAGCTCCCTGTTTTCCGGCGCGTCCACCCTGCTGCAATACTTCGCCGACGATGTGCAGCTGTCCAGCATCGTGTTCTGGACCTTCGGCGACCTGGGACGCACCTCCTGGCGGGAGGTGCGTATCATGGCGGCGGTGGTCCTGGCGGCCACGGCGGTCTTTCTTCTGAACCGCTGGAACTACAACGCCCTGGAAAGCGGCGAGCACACCGCCGTCAGCCTGGGGGTCCACGTGGCGGGCCTGCGGCTTTGGAACGTGCTGCTGTGCTCTCTGGTCTGCTCCGTGGTGGTGGCCTATGTGGGCGTCATCAACTTCATCGGCCTGGTGGCCCCCCACCTGGTACGGCGGGTGGTGGGCGGCAATTACTGCTGGCTGCTGCCGGGCTCCGCCCTCATGGGGGCGCTGCTGCTGCTTTTGGGAGACCTGGCGGCCCGGCAGCTTCTCTCTCCCGTGGTGCTGCCCATCGGCGCCATCACCTCCTTTCTGGGGGCGCCGCTGTTTTTGTACATGCTGTTCAAGGGGAGGGACCGGCTGTGATGACTGTGGAACACCTGTGCTTTTCCTATCCCTGCGGGCGGAAAATCCTGGAGGATATCTCCTTCGCCGCGGACGCCGGGGAATGTCTGGCGGTGCTGGGCAACAACGGCGCCGGCAAGAGCACCCTCCTCAAGTGCTTCAGCCACATTCTGCGGCCCCAGTCCGGCCGGGTGCTGGTGGACGGGCGGGATATCCTGTCCCTGTCCCTGGGGGAGCTGGCCCGGGAAGCGGCCCTCATGACCCAAAGCGCGCCGTCCACCCGGCTGACGGTATACGACACGCTGCTGCTGGGCCGGAAGCCCTATATGAAGTGGGGCGTCAGCCAGCATGACCGGGCAGTGGTGGCGGATATCCTGCGGCAGCTGGAGTTGGAGCCCTTCGCCATGCGGTATCTGGACCAGCTCTCCGGCGGCGAGCAGCAGAAGATCCTGCTGGCCCGGGCCCTGGTCCAGGAGCCGAAGCTGCTGCTTCTGGACGAGCCCACCAGCAGCCTGGACCTGAAAAATCAATACGAGGTGCTGGGGCTGGTGCGGCGCTTCTGCCGGGAGCGGAACATCACTGCCGTGCTGGTCATCCACGACCTGAACCTGGCCCTGCGGTTCTGTGACCGCTTTTTGTTCCTCCACGGCGGCAGGGTCCTCGCCTTCGGCGGACCGGAGGCGGTGACGCCGGCAAACATCCGGGCCGTTTACGGCATGGACGCCGCGGTGGAGCAGGTCCGGGGCGTGCCGGTGGTCATTCCGGCGTTATAAATCCAAAAAGAGACGGGTCTCCCGTCTCTTTTTTTCTGGGGGCCACCGGAAATTTTCAAACTGTTGAAGAATTGCATGGTCCCATTTCGTACTATGATCATCAAGGGGCGAAAGGAGGTGGCGGCGCGGCGTGGCTGATTGGACAAAAGAATCCTTTTCCCGACTGGTGGAGCAGTATGAGCGGCTGGTGTACACCATCTGCTTTCAACTGGTGCGGGATGCCCCGGCGGCGGAGGACCTGACCCAGGACACCTTTCTGGCCGCCTACCTTCACCGGGACACCATGCCGGCGGGCTACGAGCGGCAGTGGCTGGGGCGCATCGCCGCCAACAAGGCCAAGGACCACCTGCAAAGCGCCTGGAACCGGCGCACGGTCCTGCCGGGAGACGAGGCGATGCCTCCCGGACTGTCTCCCCCCACGGAGGAGATCGCCATCGCCCAGAGCGAGGCGGCGGACATCGCCGCCCTCATCCACCGCATGAAGGAGCCCTACCGCCCCGTGTGCAGGCTGTGCCTGCTGGAGGAGCGGTCGCCAGAGGAGGCGGCCCTGGCCCTGGGCAGGCCGGTGAAGACCATACATACGCAGCTGGCCCGGGGAAAACGGCTTTTGCGGGAGCAGCTGGAAAGGAGAGAACGCCATGGAACTGTTTGACCCCTCGGGCCACCTGACGGACCGCGCCCTGCTGGCCCTGGTCCGCAATGAAGAATTGGACGAGCTTGCCCGGCTGGAACTGGCAGAGCACCTGGCCTACTGTGACCGGTGCCTCCAGCGGTACACCGCTTTGCTGGCGGACGCTCCCCTGCTGATCCCCGCCCACAGCTGCCGGGAGAGCCTGTGGCGGCGCATCCAGGCCCGGACCCTCCGCCTCCTCACCAGCCGGTACGCCACGGCGGCCGCCGCCGTGGCCTTGGCGCTGACGGTGCTGTGGGGCAGCGCCGCTATTTCCCTTCCCCAGCGGAGGCCGGCCCTGCCGGAGGTCCCCCAGCAGCTCCAGCACTGGCCGGAGCAATGGAGCGACTCGCTGAACGGCGCCCTCTCCCGGTTCAATGCCATGTTTGATGATCTCGGCGGCGCCGCTTCCCGGCCCGTCCAAGGAGGAAACGCATGAAACGAAAACAAGGACTTTTATTTTTCATCAGCTCCTGCATCCCCGGCTGCGGCCAGATGCACCAGGGCTATATGAAGCGGGGCATGTCCCTGCTGACGGTCTTCTGCGGCATTTTCGCCATTGCTGCCTTTTTGAATATCGGTGCTTTGACTGCGCTGATGGTGCCGGTCTGGCTGTACGCCTTTTTTGACAGCTATAACCTCCGCACCCAGCTGGACGGAGGCACCGCTCCGGCGGACGCCTTCCTGCTGGGGCTGGACCAGGCGGACGGAGAGCGGATGGCCCTTCTCTGCCGCAAGCGCCACAGCCTGGTGGGCTGGGGCCTGGTGGCCCTGGGCGTGTGCATCCTGTATACCACGGTAGCCGACTGGGTGGTGGACTTTTTGGGGCAGTTCTTTGATTCCTGGTGGCTGTACAGCATTTTGCTCTACGATGTGCCCCGGCTGGCGGTGACCATCGGCATCATCGCCCTGGGCATCTGGTTCATCCGGGGGCCCAAGGCCCCGCCCGCAGGGGACATCCCCGCCTTTACCCCGCCACAGGCAGACCAGGAGGACGGCCATGGAGAAGACTGACGCCGCTTCCCGGCCCTGCCGCCGGGTGGGCACCTTTACCTTCGGCATGGTGCTGGTGGTATCCGGTCTGGCTATGCTGGTGTCCATGTTTTTCCCCCAGCTGGAATTCACCTGGCTTTTGCAGCTGTCCCCCCTGGCCCTCATCAGCCTGGGGGTGGAGACTCTGCTGGCCGCCCGGGGCAGCGAACGGGTAAAATACGACTGGGTGGGGATGCTGCTGTGCTTCCTCATTGTGTGCGCTTCCCTGGTGCTGTTTGCCGCCGCCTGGTGGCTGGTCCACTGTCCCGACAGCGTTTTTTACTAAGCAAGCAGGCGCTTTCGCAAAAGCGAAAGCGCCTGCTTTTCTTTTGGCGGTTTTTCTTGTATAATGGCGTTGATTCCACAAGGAAACGAGGTCTTTTCATGGAGCAGCTATTTCCCATGCAGGTGGTCGCCCGCATCCGCAGCGACTTTTCCTCCAAGTTCGGCGTGCCCCGGCAAAGCGGCCTGGTGGATGCCCTGGAGGCCGCCGTGGTCTTTGAGCCGGAATTCCGGAATCCCGACGCCGTCCGGGGACTGGAGGACTTTTCCCACATCTGGCTCATCTGGGCCTTTCACCAGGCGGTGCGGGACACCTGGTCGCCCACGGTGCGGCCGCCCCGGCTGGGGGGTAACGTCCGCATGGGGGTGTTTGCCACCCGCTCCCCCTTCCGCCCAAATCCCATCGGCCTTTCCTCCGTGCGGCTGGAGCGGGTGGAGCTGACGGCGGACCTGGGGCCGGTGCTCCATGTGCGGGGCGCCGATCTGGTGGACGGCACGCCTATTTTTGACATCAAGCCCTACATTCCCTACGGCGACAGCCACCCGGAGGCCGTGGGGGGCTTTGCCAGTGCTCCCGCCGGGGAGACGCTGACGGTGGTCATCCCTCCGGAACTGCTGGAACAGGTGCCGGAATCCCGCCGGGAGGCCCTGCGGGGCGTGCTGGCCCAGGACCCCCGCCCCCACTATCAAAACGACCCGGACCGGGTCTACGGCTTCACCTTCGCCGGCATGGAGGTCCGCTTCTCCGTGGCGGGAGGGGTGCTGACCGTCCGGGAGGTCATTCCCCAATGACGAATAAGGGACCGCAGGCTTTGCCCGCGGTCCCTTGCTTTTTAAAACAGTCCCTCCGGGATGCGGATGTCCTCTTGGGGTACCTTGTTCCAATCAAAATCCGTCAGCAACGCCCGGGCGCTTTTGGGCGACGCCGAGGGGTTGAAGCCCGCCAGGTACGCCAGCTTGCCCAGCACCTCCTCCGGGGTGCAGCGGTCCTGCAAAACGTCCAGCCCCGCATCGGCATTGCGCTTGCTGAGGCGGCGGCCGTCAGCGGAAAGCAGCAGGGGGAAGTGGAAAAAGGACGGCGCCGGCAGGTCCAGCAGGCGGTACAGCAGCAGCTGCCGCGGCGTGGAATCCAGCAGATCCGCGCCCCGGACCACCTCCGTGACGCCCATGGCGGCGTCATCCACCACCACCGCCAGCTGGTAGGCGAACATCCCGTCGGACCGCCGCAGGAGGAAATCGCCGCAGTCCCTTGCGAGATTTTCCCTGTAAAGGCCCATGTGGCCGTCTGTAAAGGCCAGCTCCTCGTCAGGTACCCGCAGCCGCAGGGCCGGCTCCCGCCCCGTCAGGCGCCGCTTTTCCACCGCCTGGGCGGCTGTCAAGGCACGGCAGGTGCCGGCGTAGACCACCTGCCCGTCCTCCCGGTGGGGGGCGCTGGCGGCGTGAAGTTCCGCCCGGGTGCAAAAGCACGGATACACCAGCCCCATGCTCTCCAGCTTTTGAAGGGCCGCCTGGTACAGCGCCGTCCGTTCACTTTGGTAATACGGCCCGTCGGGGCCGCCCACCGTGGGGCCCTGGTCCCACTCCAGCCCCAGCCAGCGAAGGTCCGCCTCCATCCGGTCAGCGTACCGCCGGGGGCAGCGGGCTGTGTCCAGGTCCTCGATGCGCAGGACCACCTGTCCCCCCTGCTGCCGGGCGCTGAGCCAGGCCAGCAGACAGCACAGGATGTTGCCCAGATGGATGCGCCCGCTGGGCGAGGGAGCGAACCGTCCCACCATGTCCGTCACGTCCTTTCAGGGAAAAAGCGGGGCGGCGCCCCGCTTTTTCACACATTCAGCTTTTCCTGGTTCACGGTCTTGAACACCGTCATCAGCAGGATTTTCACATCAAAGAGGATATTCCAGTTTTCGATGTAATAGAGGTCATGCTCGATGCGGTCCTGGATGGAGGTGTCGCCCCGGAGGCCGTTCACCTGGGCCCAGCCGGTGATGCCGGGCCGCACCTGGTGCTTGACCATGTAGCGGGGGATCTCCTCCTTGAACTGCTCCACGTAATGGGGCACCTCCGGCCGGGGGCCCACCAGGCTCATATCCCCCTTCAGAACGTTGAAAAACTGGGGTAGCTCGTCGATGGAGCACTTGCGGATAAAGGAGCCGAAAGCAGTCTTTCGCGGGTCTTCGTTGGTGCTCCAGCCGGTCTGCTCCCGGGCATTCACCCGCATGGAGCGGAATTTGTACATATAAAATTCCTTTTTGTCCTTGCCCACCCGCAGCTGCTTGAAGATAATGGGACCGGGAGAGGACAGCTTCACTCCCACCGCCGCCACCAGCATCAGCGGCGAGGTCAGCACGATGAGCACCAGCGCGCCCACGATGTCAAAGGTCCGCTTCATGAAAGCGTTGCCGATGTTGTCCAGCGGGATGCGCCGCAGGTTGATCATGGGCAGGCCGTCAATGTTGTCCACCTGGGGGTTGGAGGGGATGTACGCCGCGTAAAAGGGAATGACGGAGGCCTTCGTGCCGGTTTTTTCACAGGCGGCAATGATTTTCGGCATTTTGCCCTCATCCTGGGCGGCAATGGCCACCACCACCTCGTCGGGAGTGTATGTATCCAGCACCTGCTCCAGCTGGCTGTACGTTCCCAGGAAGGGCAGGTCTTTCCACCCGTCTTCTTCCGCCACGTAGCCGTCCACCCGGAAGCCCAGGTTTTTATCCCGCCGGATCTTGCGGAGGTACTTTTCCGCCATGGGGCCCCGGCCCACCAGGACCACGTGCTTCTGGTTATAGCCCATGCGCCGGTAATGCCGCAGAACAAGGCGCATGGCGGCCCGCTTGCTCAGCAGCAGGAACGAACTCACCAGAAAGAAAAATACCAGCGTCCAGCGGGACATATGCTCCAGCCGGAACACGAACAAGCCTGCCATAAGGCAGATGGTATCCAGCGTGTTGGCACAGAGGAACCGGGCCGCCTCCCGGTGGAAGCGGATGGAGCGGTACGAGCTGTACAGTCCCGCCATGGCGTAGGAAAGCAGGCACAGCGCCACGGCCACGGCGGCCAGGCGGATATAATAGGAAAAGGGGATACCCTCAATGCCGGTGAACACATAAAAGCGGATCCAGTAGGCCACCATCATGGAGAAGAACACCAGCAGTCCGTCGGAAAACACGTGCAGCTGGTTTAAAAGCCGCTGATTTTCTTTGATCATGACAGCGCTCCTTTGTGATGTCAAACTTCGCTTCTATTGTACTCATTCCATCACTTCCTGTCAAATTTCTTGCAAAGACAATTGCTTCCACCTATAATGATATAGTATGATCGTTTTACAAGGAGGTGCTGCCATGCCGGGCACCGTATTGTTCGTGGCATCCACCTGGTCCCACATCGTCAATTTTCACCTGCCCTATCTCCGCGCCTTCCGGCAAATGGGCTGGACGGTCCACGCCGCCTGCGGCGGAGAGCGGCGGGACATTCCGGAGGCGGAGCTCTGCTGCCAGCTGCCCTTTGAAAAGAACATGACTTCTCCCGCCAACTTCCGGGCCCAGGCACTGCTGCGCCGCCTCATGCACGCCCAGCGGTACGATCTGGTGTGCGTCCACACCTCTCTGGCGGCCTTTTTCACCCGCCGGGCGGCGGCGGCCCTCCGCCCCCGGCCGGTGCTGGTGAACATGGCCCACGGCTATCTGTTCGACGACCGCACCCCCGCCCTGAAGCGGACCATCCTGCTGGCCGCCGAGCGCATGACGGCCTCCCAGACGGACCTGCTGCTGACCATGAACCGCTGGGACTATGACACTGCCCAGGCATACCACCTGGGGAAGCGCATTGCAAACATCCCCGGCGTGGGCGTGGACTTTGACCGGCTTGCTCCCCTGTCTCCGGCGGAGCGGGCCGCCGGCCGGAAGCAGCTGGGTCTCAGCCCGGAGGATTTTCTGCTGCTGTACGCCGCGGAGTTCTCTTCCCGGAAAAACCAGGCGGCCCTGCTGCGGGCGCTGCCGCTGCTGCCGGAGCGGGTGAAGCTGGCCCTGCCGGGCCAGGGCGCCCTGCTGGAGGAGTGCCGGTCCCTGACCCGCCGCCTGGGGGTGGAGCAGCGGGTACTGTTCCCCGGCTATGTGTCCCCCATGGGGCCTTGGTACACCATGGCGGACGCCGCCGTGTCCGCCAGCCGCTCCGAGGGGCTGCCCTTCAACATCATGGAGGCCATGCACGCGGGGCTCCCCGTGGTGGCCAGCGCCGTGAAGGGCCACACCGACCTCATCACCGACGGCGAATCCGGCTTGCTGTATCCCTATGACGACGAAGCCGCTTTTGCCGCCGCCGTCCGCCGCCTGCTGGCGTCGCCGGAGGAGGCCGCCGCCCTGGGTGCCGCCGCCCGGGAGGCCGCGGAGGCCTACCGCCTGGACCGGGTGCTGCCGCAGGTGATGGCCCTCTATCTCTCCGCCGGGAAGCCATGACGGCTCCGAGAATACACCAATGCCCCGCGCCTTGCGGCGCAGGGGCATTTTTTTGTTTTTCGGCCATCCTTCACAGGGAAATGGTTGAAAAAACGGGATAACGTGTATATAATATTATGCTGTTAAATTATGTGATATAGGAGTGAAGTTCCTTGGCTAAATTCCAACGCCCCGCCGCTCCCGCCTCCCGGGACCTCGTGGGGAAGGTCTATCCCTACCTCCTGCCGGTGCTGCTGTTTCTGGCGGTAACGGCCATCAGCCGCCAGTTTGCCGTCGGCTTCGCCGTGGTGTGCATTCTCCTGGCCCTGGGCCGGACGCCCCTGGGCCAGCTGCGCCGCCGCTTCTCCCCTCTGACGGCGGCGGTGGTCCTGTACTCCCTGGTATACCTGGCCTCCGGCCTGTGGTGCCGCTTCGGCAGCTACGCCGCCCGGGAGAGCGTTAAGATGCTCATCGCCCTGGCGGTGTTCGGCCTGGTGCTGGCCCGGACAAAGGAGGACAAGCTCTCCGGGCTGCTGTGGGCCCTGAACGGGATGCTGGCCGTGGTGTCCTTCCTGTGCATTGACGCCAGCAGCTGGCTTCTGCCGACCCGGGGCTTCTCCGCCCTCATGAAGCTGTTCCATTCCAACTACCCTCTGGACACCATCGGCTATGAGTCCGGCGTCCGCATCACCGGCATTTTCTCCAACGCCAACGTCTCCGCCGGTATGATCGCCTTTGCGCTGGTGATCTCCCTGTACCTGTATAAGACCGCCCAGTGCGAAAAGGGCCGGGCGTCCGCCGCCGTGGCGCTGGGCGTGGAGGCCCTGGCCTTCTTCCTGTCCTTCTCCATGGGCGCCATGGCCGCTTTCGGCGTCACCTGCCTGGTGTATGTGCTGTGCTCCGGAAAGGGCCGCCGCCTGCCGCTGTTTTTGCTGATGCTGGAGTGCATAGTGGTGACGGTGGTCTGCGCCTTCGCCGCGTATCCCTTCCTGGGCACCGGCAGTATCCTGCCGGACCTGTTGGCCTTTGTGTGCGGCGGCGCCATCTGGGCGCTGGACCGCTTCGTAGGCCGCAAGGCGGCCGCCGCCCTGGAAGACCGGGGCAAGGTGGTGGCCGTGGCCGGCGGCGTGCTGGCGGCGCTGGCGGTGGTATACGTGGTGCTGGCCATGAATGTCACCGGCGGCACCACGCTGACGGAGGGCAGCTCCCTCTCCCGCGCCATCTATCCTGACGCCGGGGAATACACCGTCACGGTGGACGGTGTGGACGCCCAGGTGCGGATCTACACGCAAAACGATGTGCAGCTGATGATGCACACCAATACGGTGCTCTATGAGGGGAGCCTGTCCCAGGCGTCCTTCACCGTACCGGAGGATTCCCGGGTGGTGTGGTTCGTCCTCTCCGGCAACGGCACCCTGGACGCCGTTACCCTGTCCGACGGCACAAAGCTGCCCCTAGGCTATCAGCTGCTGCCCGGCTTTGCCGCCAACCGCCTCCAGGGCCTGAAGGCCAACCAGAACTTCATCCAACGGTTGGTGTTCTTCCGGGACGGCATCCAGCTGTGGAAGCAAAGCCCCATTATCGGCTGGGGCGTGGGCGGCGTGGAAGGCCAGCTGACGAGCGTGCAGAGCTTCTATTACGAATCCAAATATATCCACAACCAGCTCATTCAGATCATGGATGAAGCCGGTATCCTGGGTCTTGGCTGCTTTTTGTTCCTGCTGGGCAGCGCCATCTGGACGCTGGTCCGCCGCCGGAAGGAGGAGGACCCCATCCTTGCCATGCTGGCAGCCTGCCTGACCATGATGATCTGCCACTCCATGACGGAGGTGGTCTGGTCCGCCCAGATGTACCAGGTGGTGGTGTACGTCATTTTCGCCGTGCTCATCATCCGCTTTGCTCCGGCCGCGGAGGGCAAGCGTTCCCTGGCCGCGGGCACCGCGCTGACCGCCATTCTGGGCGCCATCCTGGTGGTGTTCACCGCTCTCCAGGCCAGCTCTCTGCTGGCTGCCAGCTCCTTCCGCGCGGCGGAGGACGAGGACCTGTCCGTCAGCCAGTTCGTGGCCCGGCTGCAAAAGCTGGACCGCATGGAGGTCTATGACGATTCCACTTACCAGATCAACGCCATGGCAAACGCCCTGCAAATGGACAACGTCACCGGCCGGGGCATTGCCGCCGGCTATGCCAAAAAGCTGGAGGCCACCGGAGAGTTTGATAATTGCTATCACGCAGCCGCCTATTATTACCTGCCCCTGCGGGACTTCACGGGCTTCTTCCGGGTCTCCCAGGTGGGATTGACACAGGAGGCCTCCAACCCCGACGCGTGGAACAGCATCACAAACCTGTACACCCAGGCCGCCCAGCAGCTGGAACCGGAGGAGTTGGAGGAGTTCCTCCCCGGCATCGCGGACTTCGCCGCAAAGCTGGAGGACTTCAACCACTCCGGCCGGCTGGAGCAGATCGTCCTGAAGGAAAAAAATCAGGCCTTCCTGGACATCGCTGTCTCCCTGACGGAGTCCGGCGCCGACGGTGAGACCGCCTACGGCATTTTGAGCGCCCTGCTGGGCGAATAAACCCCGGCACAGCGACAGGCCGCCCAAAAGGGCGGCCTGTTTTTTTGCGTCCGAAAAAAAATTTTTGAATTGTTGCACGCGAACGTGCAACAATTCGCCTTCGGGCCCTGTATGGTAGAAGCCCAACAGGGCCGGAAGGGGGTGAGACCATGGAAAAGACCAGTCAGTACCAGCTGAACCAGTGGGCTGCCGAGGACCGCATCCTGCGGGAGGATTTCAACCGGGACAACGCCAATGTGGAGGCGGGCCTGGTGGCTTTGGGAGAGCGGGTGACCGCGGAGGAGGCCGCCCGGCAGGCGGCCGTCAGCGCGGAACAGAGTGCCCGGGAGCAGGCCGTCACCAGCGCCAAAAGCCAGCTGGATGCCGCTAAGGCGGAGAAGACCGCGCTGGCGGCTCTGCAAGCCCAGGTGGACGCCATGCCCTTCGTGAAGCTGCGGGAGGTCACCACCAGCGCCGCCGCGGTCCAGGTGGACGTGAGCATGAGCGGCATCGACCTGACCCAGTACGCCTATGTGCTGGTGGTGCCCATGCTGACCTGCGATAACACCACCGTGTACCTGCGGGTCAATAATATCTCCGTCAAGTACTATGATGCGGATGATGTCAGCCGGGAGTATCTGGTGTCAATGTCCAATCGGGACAATCTGTATTACCACCTGATCCGCCTGCTCGGGACCGGGACACAACTGGCGTCCATGTATGAATACGTGGGCTATAACGGCCACGGGAATCCGCAGTACGCCCAGCTGCGGGCCAACAGCGGCGTCACGCCCGCCACAGTGCAGACGCTGAATTTCGTGTCCTCGGACAGTGCCGTGAAGATCCAGGCGGGCGGCAGGATCAAGATCTATGGGGTGAAGTTATGATCATTGAAGTTTTGGTGTGCCGGGAGGACGGCACCCAGGAACTGGAGCAGCGGGAAATCCCGGAGGACTATTTTCCCGCGGAAGCCCAAGAAACGCAGTAAGCAGAACAAGGCCCCGCACCGAAAGGTGCGGGGCCTTGTTTGCTGTCATTGGGTAATCAAGTCAATATTGACTGAATTACTTCGCAACATACAGAGCGGTGTAGTCGCCGTCAGCGTTCTTCACGCCGTAGACGGTGTGAGCACCGTCGTAGTCATTGACCAGAGTCTTGGCAGACACGGACTTGACCTCGTCGAACTTGCCGTCAGCCTTATACTTCACGACGAAGATGGAAGCATCGTCAGCCATGTAGTACTTGGCATCCTCACCACCGGAAACGGTGAAGGTGATAACGCCGGCCTTCTGAGAGGCAACGCCGGTCACGGACAGAACGCTGAAGTCATCGTCGTCGACCTTGCCGGAGGCAATGCTGGCAGCGGTGACCTGAGTCCAATCGCTGACAATGCCGGACTCGGAATCGTACTCGATGTCGGTGTACAGGCCCTCGGGCAGAGCGGTGGAGGTCACGTCGAACTTGACCTTCTGGTCCAGCTTGCCGTTGACAACGGCCTTATAACGATAGTAATCGTTATCGTCGGAGTCAGTACCGGCCTTGTCGAAGCCAGTGATGTAGATCAGGTCGGAGCTGGTAGAACCGCCCTTGGTGCTGCCTTCGCCCAGGTCGACGAACACGACAGCGGCATAGCCCTTGTCCTCGGCAACATAGACAGCGGTACCAGTGCCAGCGGTGACAGCGGGGACGTTCTTGATGCCGGTGTAGGTCTTAACGTCGCCGTCGTCCAGGATCACAAAGATGGTGTCCTTGGTGGCCTTGGAATCGTGCTTCTGGCCGATGTAGGTCTTCAGGCTGGAATCCTTGTAGTCGATGACCTTATCGCCCTTAGAAACAGTCACGGAATCGCTCTTGGCATCCTTCAGCTCATACTTGCCGTCCTTCTCGACGTACTTGAACCACTGGTTGCCCTCGTTATTCAGCTTCTTGCCAGAATCAACGTCAGTGCCGTCAACCTTCTTATTGTCGACCTTGCTGACAGTGATCTCTTCCTCGGTGCCATCGGTGAAGTAGGCATAAGCCACGACCTTGGCCTTGGTGCTCAGGTTGCTGCTCTTGGCAAACTCAGCCACGAAGACATAGTTGTCGTCGGCCTCAACGCCCTTGGCCAGCATGACATAGCCATAGGCATCCAGGTACAGCTCATAGTCTTCCTTGACCTCGTAAGAACGGTCGGAATCGTCATAGGTGGCGGCATACTTGTAGTCGGTGCCGTCCATGGTCACGGAGTCGTCAACCACATACTCGGTGACGGTGCCGGTGACCATTTCAGCCTTCTCGATAGTCTTGACATCGCCGTCAGCCACGGTGACAATGACATAGTCCTCGTCAGCGAAAGCGTCCAGGCCGTCCAGATCGTCGGAGGACAGGGTGAAGCTAGCAGCGGGAGCATCGCACTCGTCGATCTTGTCGATGACCAGCTCTTCGTCGTCCTCGTCATAGTCGCCGTTGACCTGCATCAGGTAGCTGTTGATGACAGTGATGGTGCCCTCGTCCTTGTCGTCGTCATAGAAGACCTCGACCAGAACGCCGTTGCCGCCGATCTTGGTATCGTTCTTCTTGGCCACTTCAAAACCGGACTTCAGGTCCTTGAGCTCCTTCTCAACGCCGTCCACGGAAGCGTACCACTCGGTCTCGTCCAGGTCAACGTTCAGGTCGGCATAGATGGTCTTGCCCTTGACCTCGGCGGTATAGGTAGCGTCAGCGTCGTCAGTGTAGGTGCCGACTTCCTTGTTCTTGATCTTCCAGATAGAAGCGGGACGGCCGAAGTCGTCGGTGGTCTTCTTGGTGGTCAGATCCTTGAAGAACTTCTCGGCGAACTGCATCTTGTTGTCGTCCTTGAAGCTCTCGTCTTTGGCGTTGTTGACAACGTCCTTAGCCTCGGAGCCGCCGACCACGACCTGAGCGCCGTTCACGGTGACGGTGGTCTTGGAGTCATACTCCACCATGGTGGCCTTCAGGGTGTTCAGAGCATACAGGCAAGCCTCTTCACGGGTGACGTACTTGGTGCCGACGAAGTTGTCGTTGCCGTCATCCAGGCCGATGCCGATGGCCTGCTTAGCCACGTTGATGGACCAGTTGGCACCGGTGTAGCCCTCCATGTCAGCATCATAGCCCAGAGCGCCCAGCAGCATCTTCATGAAGGCATAGCCAGTCAGAGGAGCGGTGGGACGGAAGGTGCCATCAGCATAGCCGTTGATGATGCCTTCCTTGGCGCAATAGGTGATGTAGCCAGCGAACACGCTGTCGGCGGGCACATCAGAGAAGGGAGCGCTGGTAGCGCTCAGAGCGGAAGCGGTGGTGGGGCCCAGGATCATGTTGCAGATGATCTTGGCAGCAGCGCCACGATTCAGCTCGGTGGTGGGGCGGAAGGAACCGTCGGTGTAACCGTCGATGACCTTCAGCTCGGACATCACTTCGATGGCATCGTCATAGGTGACTTTGTCAGCGTCGGTGAAGTCCTTGGCGCCGGCGCTGATGGTGACCAGAGACATGGTCATAACCAGAGCCAGAACCAGAGAAAGGAACTTCTTCATGGGGTTTTTCCTCCTTTAAAATTTACCTTCCGGAGACCTGCGGTCCCCTTCCGGCATTTGAAATGTGAACGTCCAAGGAGGCCTTCCCCGTCTTCACGGCACACATACCGTGGCTAGCCGGTCCTGTATCTGCGCCGGGCTGCCGGACGAAAACGTCCTCTTCTGTTCATGTTGCATGATAACAAATCCAATTTTAGATTGCAAGGGGATTTCCGCTTTTGTAACACAGCCGTAACAAAACGCCCTGCGGTTTTATGGTAACCGCTCCGCCTCACGGCCTTACCTTATTATATATAATATAAAAAGCGCCCCGGCCTGATGGCCGGGGCGCTTTGCTTCTTCACTTTACGCGCTGTGAACGGTGACGCCGGACAGGCTGAACCAGCCTCTGGCATCCCGGCAGACGCCGGTCAGAGTCTCCCGCACCGTCCAGGCGGTGACGGTGGTGTACAGGGGCGCCACGGCGCTGTCCTCCAGCAGCAGCACCTCCGCATCATGGAGGCAGCCCATCCGGGCTGACCCCACCTCGGCACGGGCAATGATGGACAGGAGCGTGTCATAGGCGCTGTTTTCATACCGGGCGTAATTGTTTTCGCTGCCGGAGGTCCAGGGCATCAAAAAGCACTCGGCGTCATTGCCGAAAGCCCGTACATCCAGTCCCGCCAGGGTGTATGTCCCCTCCTTCAGGGCTGTCCGCAGCTCCTTTTTCGTCACGGCCACCGGCGTCACGGTCACGCCCAGCACCTGCTTCCACTGCTGGGCAAGGACCTGGGCCACGGCGGCGTTTTCCGGCGTGTCCTCATACAGGTACTCCAGCTCTCCCAGGTGGGCGCCTCTGTCGTAACCCGCGTCCTCCAGCAGTTCCCGGGCCCGGGCGCAGCGGTCAGCGTAGGTCTCCGGGTCATTGTCCAGCAGGGCATTGTCCGTGCGGAAATCACCCTCCCCGCCGCCGGGGACACCGGCAGGCACCATGCCCTCCGCCGCCCGGGCCGTCACACCAGCCGCCTGGGCCACGGTCTCCCGGTCGATGGCCGTTACCAGCGCCTGGCGCACCAAGGGGTCGGAAAACACATCCCGGCCGCAGTTCAGCAACAGCGTATACGTGCCCAAGGTCGTGGCGGGCACCCAGTTCTCGTTCTCCGCCAGTTCCGCCATCCGCTCCTCCGTCAGGGGCCAGATCAGGTCCACCGCTCCCCCGTCATACAGGGCCTGGGCCTCCTCCGCCGAGCCTGTAAAGCAGAACACCAGCTCTGTCGGGCCGGAGTGGCTGCCGTAGTACTTGGAATAATCCGTCAGCGCCAAGGACGCACCGCCGGTATAGGTGCCAATCTGATAAGGGCCGTTGGTCACCAGCTTTTCCGGCTGAGACCACCATTTTTCCGTCCCCGCCGTGCCGGTCTCCGCCTCGGCGGCCTTATTGCGCTCCACCGCCGCGTCCCGCAGGCGGACCACCACATCCTCCCGCAGGGGGCTGGTGGCGGGAGAGGTGCACACATCCGACAAAAACCAATCATAATCGCCGGTGAGCACCACCTCCAGCGTACTGTCGTTCCGGGCGCTGACTTGCAGCAGCGACGTATCTCCCGTGGCGCGGACCGCGTCATATCCCGCCACGATGGACAAAATGGAGGCGTAGGGCGAGCCGCTGGCCGGGTCCGCCAGCCGCCGCCAGGCATACGCAAAGTCCTCCGCTTTCACCGCCCGGCCGTCGGACCATTTGGCACTGCGGAGGCGGAAGGTCCAGGTGACCGTGCCGTCGTGGTTGTTTTCCGCGCTGTAACTTTTGGCCATGCCGTTGGAAACGGTGGCACTGCCGGACACATCCACCGTCACCCGCATGAGGTTTTCGTACAAGTGGGTGACGATGGTCTGATCCCCCTCCGCCGTGGCGTAAATGGGGTCCAGGCTGGCGGGCTCGCTTCCCAGGCACACCGCCAGGGAAATCCCCTCCTCGTCCTTTTCGCAGCCGGCCAGCAGTGAGGCGCATACAGCCAATGCCAGCATAACGGAGGCCCATCGTCTCCAGAGCTTCATGAAATCTCTCCTTATCCTTGGAATAAAGAACAAGGTGCCGCAGGGCAGCACCCGAATGAACATAATGAAATATTATAAAGAATCCCGAACGTATTGTAAAGCCGCTCCGGGCAAAAAGTAACAAAATATTACAAAATATTCATAAAGCCCACTGCCTGCCGCCGGAGAGGCCACCCTGCGCGTTTTGGAAAATTCTTTTCGCAAGAGCTTGACAAGGCCGCGGGGTCCCTAGTACAATTTTCATAAAGTATCCTGTGGTCCATCGGGCGTTTTTATGTAAAACCGGCAGATATCGCGCCAAAGGGACCGGGCGCCGGCGCAGCCTGTTCCAGGGTGGGCCGGCACAGCAGTGATCCCCTATTTTTTCAATCAGGCGGCCGCCGCTACTCCATTTCCATAGCGTCCGGTCAGCCATAAAAAAGGAGGAGATCCCATCCGCCGGCCGGCGGTGCGGCAGTGTGGAGACCTGCCGTAACGCGTTACGGTCAATGCAATGGCAACTGTTTCTCTCAAAGGCATCAAGAAGATCTACGACAACAAGGTGACAGCGGTCCACGACTTCAATCTGGAGATCGCGGACAAGGAGTTCATCGTTCTGGTGGGTCCTTCCGGCTGCGGCAAGTCCACCACGCTGCGGATGGTGGCCGGTCTGGAGGATATCTCCGAGGGCGATCTGCTCATCGACGGCAAGCGCATGAACGATGTGGAGCCCAAGGACCGGGATATCGCCATGGTGTTCCAGAACTACGCGCTCTATCCCCACATGACGGTGGCCGAGAACATGGCCTTCGCCCTGAAGCTGCGCAAGGTCCCCAAGGAGGAGATCGACAAGAAGGTCCGTGAGGCCGCCGAGATCCTGGACATCACCCAGTACCTGGACCGCAAGCCCAAGGCCCTGTCCGGCGGCCAGCGCCAGCGCGTGGCCATCGGCCGCGCCATCGTCCGCAGCCCCCGGGTGTTTTTGATGGACGAGCCCCTTTCCAACCTGGACGCCAAGCTGCGCAACCAGATGCGCGCTGAGATCATCAAGCTGCGCCAGCGCATCGACACCACCTTTATCTACGTCACCCACGACCAGACCGAGGCCATGACCCTGGGCGACCGTATCGTTATCATGAAGGACGGCTACATCCAGCAGATCGGCACGCCCCAGGAGGTGTTCGACCATCCCGCTAACGTGTTTGTGGCAGGCTTTATCGGAATGCCCCAGATGAACTTCTTCGAGGGCCAGCTGGTGGCAGACGGCGGAACGTATGCCGTCAAGGTGATGGACGCCGTCATGGAGCTCTCTCCTGAGATCCAGGCCCAGCTGAAGGCCAGGAACGTCCCCTCCAAGGCCGTGACCCTGGGTATCCGCCCCGAGCACGTTTCTTTCGCACCGGAGGCCGGTCCCCACTGCCTGACCGGCACCGTGGATGTCAGTGAGATGATGGGCAGCGAGATCCACCTGCATGTCAGCGCCGGCGGCCATGATGTGGTGCTGCGCGTTCCCACCACGGAGCTGGCCAGCGAGCACAAGGGCGGCTTTTCCTATGGCGATCAGGTCCACTTCACCTTCCGGGGCGACCTGATCCATCTCTTTGACCCCGAGACCGAG
>SFDT01000026.1 GCA_004558115.1 Clostridiales bacterium
GGGGGAAACCCTTTCGGCTGGGTTTCCCCCTGGACCCCTTTCCTGAACGACCAGAAGGAAGGGGCTGCGGCCCCTTCCTTTGGAATCCATCCCCGGAGCGGCAGCGGAAAGAGAAGCAGGGCGTGTCGACAAGTACCCTGAAATTTGCGGAAGCGTCACAGCTTGCGGCATAAGTGTAATTCGATAAGAGCGTTTCAGCGTACTCGGATGAGACCCGGCGGGTTTTATCCGGTCGTGGCCAACAACCGTCCGCATCCCCAAACTTGCCCGAACGGGCAAGTTTGGACGAAACGGCTTTTTCTTCCACCGTGCACGGCGCATTCTTTTTCGCCAAGACGAAAAAGAATGGGGGGTGCATTTTCCCCCGTATGTTGCGGGGGCGACTCAACAAAAAAGGAGCGATCCCAATGGCATCTCATGCCCAGCAGGCCAAAACTCTGGTGGAGGCCCTGCCCTATATCCAAAAATTCACCGGCAAGACCATCGTGGTGAAATACGGCGGCAACGCCATGATCTCCGAGGAGCTGCGCAAGGCCGTCATGAGCGACATCATCCTGCTGAGCCTGGTGGGCATCCGGGTGGTGGTGGTCCATGGCGGCGGCCCGGAGATCAGCGACATGCTGAAAAAAATCGGCCACGAGTCCAAATTCGTGGACGGCCTGCGCTATACGGACGAGACCACCATGGACATCGTCCAGTCCATCCTGTGCGGCAAGGTGAACAAAAACCTGGTGGCCCAGCTGAACCGGCTGGGAGGCCAGGCCATCGGCCTTTGCGGCATGGACGGCCAGCTGTTCCAGGCGGAGTGCCTGGACGAGAAGTACGGCCTGGTGGGCAAGATCACCGGCGTGAATCCCGAGCCGGTGGAAAACGCCCTCATGACGGGCTACATCCCCGTGGTCGCCACCGTGGCCCAGGGGGCCGACACCGCCTATAACATCAACGCCGATACCGCCGCCGCCAAGCTGGCGGAGGCCCTGCACGCCGAAAAGTTGATCCTGCTGACGGATGTCCGGGGCCTTCTGCGGGACCCCCATGACGAGGACACCCTCATCCACGTGCTCCACACCTACGAGGTGCCGGCACTGGTGGCCCAGGGGGTCATCTCCGGCGGCATGATCCCCAAGATGCAGTGCTGCGTGGACGCCATCGCCGGCGGCGTGGAGCGGGTCCACATCCTGGACGGCCGCATCCCCCACTCCATTTTGATCGAGCTGTTGTCGGACGAAGGCATCGGCACCATGCTGAAAAGAGAGGACTGAATCCATATGACTTCCCAGGAATTGAAGGCCCTGACAGGCCAGTACATCATGAATACCTACGGCCGCTTCCCCGTGGCCATCGACCACGGCCAGGGTGCCCGGCTGTATGACCCCGAGGGCAACGAGTACATCGACTTCACCAGCGGCATCGGCGTCACGGACCTGGGCTACGGCTACCAGCCCTGGGCGGACGCCGTGGCGGCCCAGGCCAAGAAGCTCAGCCACGTGTCCAACCTGTTTTACACGGAGCCGCCCGCCCTTCTGGCCAAGACCCTGTGTGAGCGCACCGGCGAGAGCTGCGTGTTCTTCGCCAACGGCGGCGGCGAGGCCAACGAGGGCATGATCAAGCTGGCGAGAAAGTACAGCTTTGACAAGTACGGCAAGGGCCGCGCCGCCATTATCACCCTGAACAACTCCTTCCACGGCCGCACCATCACCACCCTCATGGCCACCGGCCAGGAGGTGTTCCACAACTATTTCTTCCCCTTCACCGAGGGCTTCCGCTACGCCGACGCCAACGACCTTGCTTCCCTGGAGGCAGCCGCAGGCGATGATGTCTGCGCCGTCATGGTGGAGCTGGTCCAGGGCGAGGGCGGCGTGCTGCCCCTGGACAAGGAATACGTCCAGGCCGTGGCCAAGCTGTGCGCCCAGCGGGACTGGCTGCTGCTGGTGGACGAGGTCCAGACCGGCGTGGGCCGCACCGGCTCCCTGTTTGCCTTCCAGCAGTACGGCGTGCTGCCGGATGTGGTGTCCTTCGCCAAGGGCATCGCCGGCGGCCTGCCCATGAGCGGCATCCTGGCCAGCGAGAAGTGCCGCAATGTGCTGGGGCCCGGCACCCACGCCACCACGTTTGGCGCCAACCCCGTCTGCGCCGCCGCGGGCCTGGTGGTCCAGGAGACGCTGACGGACGCGTTTTTGGAGGAGGTCAAGGCCAAGGGCGCCTATCTGCGCCAGCAGATCGAGGCGCTGGACCTGCCCTGCTTCGGAAAGACCCGGGGGCTGGGCCTCATGATCGGCATCGAGGTCAAAGAGGGCTACAACAAGGGCGACATCGCCGCCAAGCTCATTGAAAACGGCTTGCTGGTCCTCACCGCCGGCCCCGGCATGCGGCTGCTGCCGCCGCTGGTCATCACCAAGGAGGAGATGGACCAGGGCCTGGCCATCATGAAAAAGGCTTTGGGTTGATTTTTTTGAACCGCGCCGCACCGGTGGGCGCACACTACCATAACTTTCACAATCACAATTACATTCACATTTACCATTACATTTACAGTGACACTTACACGCGTTCATGTTGCACGCGAACGTGCAACAAATCCAACGAACAGTGAGGACATGCCAATGGAAAACCACACCCATTTTTTAAAGCTCCTGGATTTCACCCCCGCTGAGATCCAGCAGTTCCTGGACACCGCCGCCGACCTGAAGGCCAAGAAGAAGGCCGGCATCCCCCACCGCTACCTGGAGGGTAAGAACGTGGCCCTCATCTTCGAGAAGACCTCCACCCGCACCCGCTGCTCCTTCGAGGTGGCCGCCCAGGATCTGGGCATGGGTTCCACCTACCTGGGCCCCACCGGCAGCCAGATCGGCGTGAAGGAATCCATCGCCGACACCGCCCGGGTGCTGGGCCGGATGTTTGACGGTATCGAGTACCGGGGCTTCGGCCAGAATAAAGTGGAGGAGCTGGCGAAGTACGCCGGCGTCCCCGTGTTCAACGGCCTGACCAACGAGTTCCATCCCACCCAGATCCTGGCGGACTTTTTGACCATTCAGGAGCACTTCGGAAAGCTCCGGGGCGTGAAGCTGGTGTATCTGGGCGACGCCCGGTACAACATGGGCAACAGCCTCATGGTGGGCTGCGCCAAGATGGGCATGCACTTCGTGGCCTGCGCTCCCAAGGCCTACATGCCCGACCAGGCGCTCATCGACACCTGCCAGGCCATCGCCGCCGGGACCGGCGCCGTGCTGGAGTTTATCGAGGACCCCATGGAGGCCACGAAGAACGCCGATGTGCTGTACACCGATGTGTGGGTGTCCATGGGCGAGCCGGTGGAGGTCTGGGCGGAGCGTATCGCGGCTCTGGGCCCCTACCAGGTGACGAAGGCCCTCATGGACAACGCCGGCCCCCAGTGCCGCTTCATGCACTGCCTGCCCGCCTATCACGACCACAAGACGAAGGTGGGCAAGGAGATGGGCGAAAAGTTCGGCCGGGATGCCATGGAGGTCACTGACGAGGTGTTCGAGAGCCCCCAGTCCATCGTCTTCGACGAGGCGGAAAACCGGATGCACACCATCAAGGCCGTCATGTACGAGCTGATGAAGTGAAAACAAACACTCCCGTGAACATCCGTTCGCGGGAGTGCTTTTTGCCTGCTGTTGTGCGCTATTACTAAATTTTCGCAGAGAAATTTGACGAAATAAAAGCAGCTTGACAGTTTGCCGCCGGATACATACAATAATACCGTCAACTTTTGGAAATGAAAGAGGTTTTGTACATGGAACGTTCCGCCGGCATTTTGCTGCCGATCTTTTCCCTGCCGGGGCCCTACGGCGTCGGCACCCTGGGCGCGGAAGCCCGGGCCTTCGCGGACTTTCTCCACGCCGCCGGGCAGCGCTGGTGGCAGATCCTGCCGGTGGGACCCACCGGCGGCGGAGAGTCCCCCTATACCAGTGTGTCCACCTTCGCGGGCAATCCGCTGTTCATTGACCCGGCGGCCCTGGCGGCCCAGGGCCTGCTGACGGAGGCGGAGCTGAAGGCGGCGGAGCTGCCGGAGGAGGACCGGGTGGATTACGCCGCCCTGCGCCAAAGCCGGGAGGCGCTGCTGCGCAAGGCCTTTTCCCGCCTGGACGGCGCCCGGGCGCAGACAGTCCGGGACTTTACGGAGCGGAATCCGTGGGTGAGAGAATACGCGCTGTATCGGGCATTGAAGCGCCGCTTCGGCGAGAGGGCCTGGTATGACTGGCCGGAGGAGGCTCTGCGCCGCCACGAGAGTGACGCCCTGGAGCGCTGGCGGGTGGCGCTGGCGGAGGATGTGGCCTTCCACGCCTGGGTGCAGCAGGTGTTTTTCGCCCAGTGGGCGGAGCTGAAGGCCTACGTCAACGGCCTGGGCATCCGCATCATCGGCGACCTGCCCATTTACGTGTCTCTGGACAGCGCCGACGTCTGGGCGGAGCGGGAGCAGTTCCTGCTGGACAGGGAAGGAAAGCCCAGCAAGGTGGCCGGCGTGCCGCCGGACTATTTCTCCGAGGACGGCCAGCTGTGGGGCAATCCCCTGTACGACTGGGCCGCCATGAAGCGGGACGGCTTCGGCTGGTGGATCCGCCGGGTGGAGGGCGCCGGCAAGCTGTTTGACGCCATCCGCATCGACCACTTCCGGGGCCTGGAGAGCTACTGGGCCGTGCCGGCGGATTCCGAGACCGCCAAGACCGGCCGGTGGGAGAAGGGGCCGGGCATGGACCTTTTGGGGGTCCTGACCTCCTGGTTCCCCCAGCTCACCTTCATCGCCGAGGACCTGGGCATCCTGACGGACGCCGTCCACGACCTGCGCAACGCCTCGGGCCTGCCGGGCATGAAGGTGCTGGAGTTCGCCTTCTCGGGGCCGGACAACGCGTATCTTCCCCACAACTACCCCGCCCACTGCATCTGCTACACCGGCACCCACGACAACGACACCGCCGTGGGCTGGTACACCCATGCCACGGAGGCGGAGCGGACCTTTGCCGAGGGCTACCTGGGCGCCGCCGGGACGGAGGATGTGCGCAAAGCCCTGCTGCGGTGCGGACAGGGCAGCGTGGCGGAGCTGTTTGTGGCCCAGATGCAGGATTACCTGGGCCTTGGCAGCGAGAGCCGCATCAATGTCCCCGGCGTGGCGGAGGGCAACTGGCGCTGGCGGATGCGCTCCGGCCGGGACAGCGCCGCCCTGGCGGAAGAGATCAAGACCCTGACCCACACCTATGGCCGCTGCTGACCATTGACGGCGGCGCCGGAGTGTGGTATCATACGGCTGTCCACGGGAAGTGATGCTCTGACCGCCGGACCATGCCATACATTCTGTCGTTCTGCCGGTGAGGATGCGTCCCAGCCGAAAGATGAGGAAGACCGGGCGCGGTGTGGCCGCGCCTGCGGATGCTGCGTATTTGTGTCATCCCCTCTGCCGGACGGCGGAGGGGATGATTTTTTTGCGGAAGGGAGAGAGAAAGGATGGAGACCCGAGTGGCGGTCCTGGCCATCATCGTTCGGGAGGGTACTTCCGTGGCGGCGCTGAACGAGCTGCTGCACCAGTACGGAAAGCATATCATCGGCCGTATGGGCGTACCCTACCACCAGCGGGGCGTCAACATCATCAGCGTGGCCATGGATGCGCCGGCGGACGTCATTTCCGCCCTGTCGGGGAAGATCGGCCGCCTGCCGGGCATCACCGCCAAGACGGTGTACGCCCCGGAGGACGCCCTGCGAAACTGAACTAATTTGGAAAAGAGGAAACAAAACATGAAACTGCTGAAAAAAACCGCCTGCGCCGTGCTGGCGCTGACCCTGGCGCTGAGCCTGGCCGCCTGCGGCAAGAAGGCGGAGGAAGCGCCTGTCCAGGAGGCGCCGGAGGCCCCCGCTGAAGAACCCGTTACCACCCGCGTCGCCGCCCTGAAGGGCCCCACCGCCATGGGCATGGTGAAGCTGATGAGCGATGACCCCCAGTCCGCGGAAGGTCCCCTGTATGCATTCACCCTGGCCGGCGCCGCCGACGAGGTGACGCCCTCCCTCATCAAGGACGAGCTGGACATGGCCTGCGTCCCCGCCAACCTGGCCTCCGTGCTGTATAACAAGACGGAGGGGGAGATCATCACTCTGGCCGTCAACACCCTGGGTGTTATCTATATCGTGGAGAACGGCAACGCCGTGAACTCCATGGCGGACCTGGCGGGCAAGACCATCGTGGCCGCCGGCAAGGGCAGCACTCCGGAGTACGCCCTGCGCTACCTCCTCACGGAAAACGGCATTGACCCGGACACCGATGTGACCATCGACTGGAAATCCGAGCACGCCGAGTGCGTTGCGGCCCTGGCCTCCGGCGCCGCCACCATTGCCCTGCTGCCCCAGCCCTTCGTCACCGTGGCCCAGACCAAGATCGAGAACCTGCGGGTGGCCCTGGACCTGACGGCGGAGTGGGACGCCCTGGACAATGGCTCCGGCCTCATCACCGGCGTCGTGGTGGCCCGGAAGTCCTTTGTGGAGGAGCATCCCGCCGCTGTGGCCACCTTCCTCCAGAACTACGCGGGATCCGTGGACTGGGTGAACAGCAACACCGCCGACGCCGCGGCGCTCATCAGTGAGTTCGGCATCGTGGAGGCCGCCGCCGTGGCGGAAAAGGCCCTGCCCCACTGCAACATCGTCTGCGTCACCGGGGAGGAGATGCGCGCCAAGCTCTCCGGCTATCTCCAGGTCCTCTTTGACGCGGAGCCCACCTCCGTGGGCGGCAAGCTGCCAGGGGATGATTTCTACTACGACCAGAATGCCTGATTTTTAAGGAGCTGCCTATGAAAAAGAGCACCGCCCAAAATTCCATACGTCCCTGGGCGGTGCTTTTCTGGCTGCTGGTGTGGCAGGGGGCCAGTATGATATTCGCCGCCCTGTGGCCTAACGGCCACCTGCTGCTGGCGTCCCCTATCTCCGCCGCGGTGCGGCTGGGAGAACTGGCCCGCACCGCCGCCTTCTGGCGGGCGGTGGGAGGGTCCATTGCCCATATTTTCGGCGGCTTTCTGGCGGGCTGTACCCTGGCGGCGGTGCTGGCGGCCCTGTCGGCCCGGTGGCGCCTGGTCCGGGAGCTGCTGGCCCCGCTGGCGGCGGCGGTGAAGGCCGTCCCGGTGGTGTCCTTCATCATCCTGGCCCTGGTGTGGCTGGACAGCCGTTCCCTGCCCCTGTTCATCTCCGCCCTGATGGTGTTCCCGCCGGTGTACCTGAACGTCCTGGCGGGCATCGCGGCAGCGGACGGCAGGCTGCTGGAGATGGCCAGGGTGTTCCGCGTCCCCCTGGGGCGGCGGCTGACGGGCATCTACCTGCCCGCCGTCCTGCCCTATTTCCGCTCCGCCGTGTCCCTGGCCCTGGGCCTTTGCTGGAAGGCCGGCGCGGCGGCGGAGGTCATTGGCCTGCCCGCCGGCACCATCGGCGAGCGGCTGTACACCGCCAAGGTGTACTTCCAGACCCCGGACCTCTTTGCCTGGACGGCAGTCATCGTGGCGGTGTCGGTGCTGTTTGAGAAGCTGTTTTTGGCGCTGGTGGACGCGCTGGCGGGAAAGGCGGGGCTGTGATGGACGTACATATCGAACATCTCTGCAAGGCCTATGACGGCAAGCCCGTCCTGGAAAACGTCAGCTTCACTGCCGCCGCCGGCCGCGTCACCTGCATCATGGCCCCCTCCGGCCGGGGAAAGACCACCCTGCTGCGCATCCTGCTGGGGCTGGAGCGGGCGGACAGCGGCACGGTAACTTTGCCGGAGCATTGCCGCTGGAGCGCCGTGTTCCAGGAGGACCGGCTGCTGGAGCACCTGGACGCCATGGGAAACCTGCGCTTCGTTCTGGGGGGCGCCCTGGACGGGGCCGCCGCCGGGCGGCTCCTGGCGGAGCTGGGGCTGGAGGACACGGCGGGCAAGCCCGTCCGGGAGTTTTCCGGCGGCATGAAGCGCCGCCTGGCCCTGGCCCGGGCGCTGCTGGCGCCCTTTGACCTTCTGGCCCTGGACGAGCCCTTTACCGGCCTGGACGGAGACAACCGGGAGCGGGCCTGGCGGTGCGTTCTGGACCGGACGGCGGGGCGGACCGTGCTGCTGGTGAGCCACGAGCTGCCGCCGGCGGGAGAAGTTGACCTGGTCCGGCTGTGATTTTTCTCCCGGGACTGGAAATCGGAAAAAAACTGTGGTACAATAAACCGATTTTAAGGCTTGCATCGGAGGAGAGAGCATGATCAAGATTACCACCGACAGTACCTGTGACCTGCCGGCGTGGGTGCTGGAACAGCATCATATTACCGTGACGCCCCTGGGCGTGGTGAAGGGCGGCAGACTCTACCAGGACGGCATCGACATCCGCACAGCGGACATCAAGGCCCACGTGGACGCCGGCGGCGACATCACCACCACCAACGCCGTCAACGTGGCGGACTACGAGGCGGTGTTCCGCGATGCCATGGAGCAGTACGACGCCGTCATCCACTTCAACATCGGTTCCGGGTTTTCCTGCTGCTGCCAGAACGCCAAGCTGGCGGCGGAGGAGGTGCCGGAGGTGTATGTGGTGGACACCGGCAACCTGACCGTGGGCCATGGGCTCATTGTTCTGGCCGCCGCAGAGGCGGCGGAGGCCGGCAGGTCCGTCAGCGAGATTTTGGCCATGGCGGAGGACATGGTCTCCCGCATTGAGACCAGCTTTGTCCTGGACCGGCTGGATTACATGAAAAAGGGCGGACGCTGCTCCGCCGTCACGGCCCTGGGGGCCAACCTGCTGAAGCTCCACCCCTGCCTGGAGGTCATCGACGGCAAGCTGTCCGTGGTGAAAAAGTACCGTGGCTCCATGGAAAAGGTGGTGGCGGATTACGTCCGGGAGCGGCTGCAAAACGCCGGGGATGTGGACACTACCCGGATGTGGCTGGTGGACACCTGCGAGGACGATCATCTGGCCTCCATCGCCCGGGATATCCTCCGGGAGGACGGCCGCTTCGGCCAGATTTTGGAGGCAAAGGCCGGCTGCACCATTTACTGCCACTGTGGCCCCGACACCCTGGGCCTCATTTTCCTGCGGAAATAAAAAAAGACTGGCCGGAAACGGCCAGTCTTTTTTCGTAAGGGTCTCTTACTTCACGGCGATGGCTTCGACCTCGCACAGGACGCCCTTGGGCAGGTCCTTCACGGCCACGCAGGAGCGGGCGGGCTTGGAGGTGAAGTACTTGGCATAGACCTCGTTGAAGGCGGTGAAGTCGGCGATATCAGCCAGGAAGCAGGTGGTCTTGACCACGTTGTCCATGGTGACGCCGGCGGCCTCCATGATGGCGGCCACGTTCTTGCAGCTCTGCTCGGTCTGAGCGGCGATGCCGGCGGGGATCTCGCCGGTGGCGGGATTCACGGGGATCTGGCCGGAGGCGAAGACGAAATCGCCCACAGCCCAAGCCTGGGAATAGGGGCCGATGGCGCCGGGAGCGTTGGTGGTGGCAATAACTTTCTTGTCCATTGGAAGGGTCCTCCTTTAATCAAATCTGATAGTATCATCATATCACAGGTGGACAAAAAGTCAATGAGTGTCGCTTGAGAAATGTACAGAAACGTGGTATCATCTTAGGTGATAATTGGGAAAAATAAGTGCTGCGATCTTACGGAAAGGAACTTGAAGTTGAAGGATTTTCAGCAAAAATTGATGGAAAACGGCTACTTCCGCCAAGAGGAATTTGTGTTTGCGGACTGTGACCGGAACAAACGGGTCCGGGTGGCGGCCCTGCTGAGCAAGGCCGCGGCCTACGCCGGCTACGACTACGACGCCCGGGGCCTGACCTATGAAAAGCTCTACGATATGCGGGAGGTGTTCCTCCTGTCCCGCATGGCCCTGCGCATCCACGACTGCCCCCGCTACCGGGAGGTCATGGACATCACCACCTGGGAAAATGGCGCCAAGGGCGCCCACATGCAGCGGGTCTACGAGATGCGGGACCAGGCGGGGCGGCTGCGGGTATCCATCAAGAGCGACTGGATTTTGGTGGATCCGGAGACCCGGCGCATCCTGCGGCCCGGCTCCTTCACCGCCCGGAAGATCGGAGAGGGCGGCAAGGAGCTGGACTGCCCGGACACCCGGAAGATCCTGCTGCCCCGGGAGGGCTTGGAGGACCTGGGGACCCGGAAGGTGGTCTGGTCCGACCTGGACGGCAACGGCCACCTGTACAGCGGCAATTACGGCGACATCGTCTGGGACTACCTGCCGCCGGACCTGCAGGAGCGGACGCTCCGGGACTTCTTCATCGATTACAGCAAGGAGGCCACCCTGGGCCAGGAGCTGCATCTCCTGGGCCTCCGGGAGGGGGACACCTACCGGATGGAGGGCCTAGGCCCCGAGGGCACCTGCTTCACTGCCATGTGCGTGTTTGCATGAAAAAGGAAGGACTGCGAAGCAGTCCTTCCTTTTTTTGCGGGGCAAAGCTCAATAGCCGAAGATCATGGAGCGGTTGATGTCCGCCAGAGAGTGGGCGCCGCACATGGCCATGGTGTCGGCCAGCTCGGCCTTCAGCTTCTCCACGTACACCTTCACGCCCTCGGCGCCGCCGCCGTAGACCATGTTCACGAAGGGGCGGGCGATGAGCACCGCGTCGGCGCCCAGGGCCAGGGCCTTGAACACATCCATGCCGGTGCGGATGCCGCCGTCCACCAGGATGGTCATCTTGTCGCCCACGGCGTCCGCGATGGCGGGCAGCACCTCGGCGGTGGCGGGGCACTGGTCCAGCACACGGCCGCCGTGGTTGGACACCACGATGGCGCTGGCGCCGGCCTCCAGGGCCTTCTTGGCGCCGGCCACGGTCATGATGCCCTTGAGGATGAAGGGCTTCTCCGCCCACTCCACGATCTGCTTCAGCTCGTCCACGGTCTTGCTGCCGGCGGGCGGAGTCATGTTCTTCAGGAAGGGCAATCCGGCGGCGTCAATGTCCATGGCGATGGCGAAGGGGTCGGCGGTCTTCACCAGGTCCAGTTTCTCCTTCACGGTCTCCAGGTTCCAGGGCTTGATGGTGGGGACGCCGCAGCCGTGGGTCAGAGTGATGGCCTTGGCGGTGCCCTCCATAACGGCGGGGTCCGTGCCGTCGCCGGTGAAGGCGGCAATGCCGGCCTCGGCACAGGCGGGCACCAGGATGGCGTTGTACTCCAGGTCGTTGTACTTGTCACCGTAGTGCTTGGTGACGGCGCCCACGGGGGCGGCGAACACGGGGATGGTCACCTTCTGGCCGAACAGCTCGAAGGAGGTGTCCACGTCCTTGTTCTCGCAGATGGTGTCCATGTTGACACACAGCTCCTGCCACTTCTGATAGTTGCGGATGAAGCCGGTGCCGATGCCCTTGGCGCCGGGGCCGGGCACGGTATTCTTGCAGGCAAGGCCGTTGCAGGTGGGGCAGGACTTGCAGTAGGGGCCCATGCAGGTACGGGCGTTTGCCAGAACTTCCTGATATGTCATATGTCGTTCCCTCCGAAATTTGTAATGTCCCTTGCGGGTGGTCCACAACATCCTTATTTTACAGCGGCAGGAGAAAAAAGGCAACCGCCGGCAAAAAAGTTGGCGCATTTTTTGGCTCCGGCGGAACTTTTTCCAAAAGACCTCGTCTAAAAGGACAAATGGCCGCCGAAGGAAGACGGCGGCGCGAAGGAGGCGTTTTGGATGAAAAGAAGAAGCTGGGCCTGGCTGCTGGCCCTGGCGCTGGTGCTGGGCCTGTTGGGCGGCTGCGGCAGCAAGTCGGAATCCGCGTCGTCCGCTCCCATGGAGGCGCCCATGGCCATGGACACCATGGCGGAGTCGGAGTCGGCGGAGATGGGCTACGGCGGCACGGCGGACAGGGGGGCATCCGCCGGCACCACCGCCGGTACCAAGCGGATCTACACCGCCAATCTGGACCTGGAGACCACGGAGTTCGACACGGCCACGGAGGCCTTCACGGCCCTGACGGAACGCTGCGGCGGCTGGTACGAGTCCAGCAGCCTCTCCAGCCGGGGCAGCGGCTACCGCTACGCCGACTATACCGTCCGGGTGCCGGCGGAGCAGTACCGGACCTTCCTGGGCCAGGCGGGGGAGCTGTGCCACCTGCTGTATCAGGACGAGTATGTGGAGGATGTCAGCGAGGCCTACTACGATACCGCCGGCCGCCTGAAGACCCAGCAGGTGAAGCTGGAGCGGCTCCAGGCCCTGCTGGAGCAGGCGGAGAACATGGAGGACATCATCACCATCGAGTCCGCCATCTCTGAAACGGAGCAGCAGATCGACGACCTGTCCGGTACCTTGCAGCACTATGACGCCAGGGTGGACTACGCCACCGTGTATGTGAGTTTGCGGGAGGTGGCGCGCCTTTCCAACGTGGAGGAGCCCGCCACGGGCTTCGGCGCCCAGCTGGCGGCGGCCTTCTCCTCCGGGTGGAAGCACTTTGTCTCCGGCGTCCAGGACCTGGCTGTCGCCCTGGCCTACGGCTGGATGTGGGTGCTGGCGGCGGTGGTGCTGGTGGTGCTGGCGGTGCGGAAGCTGAAAAAGAAAAAGCCCGCCCTGCCCAAGCTGCACAAGAAAGAGGACCAGCAGCAGTAAAGGAAAACCGGCCCCTGACGGGGCCGGTTTTTTTACAGCTTTCGGAAAATATGAACGCGGAAGGAGATACAGGTGGTGAGGGTCTCCAGCGCCGCCAGCCGCTCCGCTCCCGCCCTGGGGGTTTTCCAGTAGTAGGGGGTCATCTGGAACAGGGCGTGGATGTCCGTTTGGCTTTCCAGGGTGATGGTGTCCTCCACGGGGACGATGGCCTCGTAGGAAAAGCCCTCGTAGGGGGTCTCCTTCTCCTCGTTGGGATAGGGCCGGTCATAGAGCACCTGCTTCAGCTCCCACAGGTGGTCCGCCGCCGGCACCACGTAGAAAAAGAGGCCTCCGGGCTTCAGCACCCGGCGGAACTCCTCCAGGGCCAGAGGGGAAAAGCAGTCCAGCAGGAGATCGGCGCAGCCGTCCGCCGCCGGCAGGTGGTAGGAGGAGGCCACGGCGAATTCGATGTCCCTGTCCCGCTTGGCGGCGGCGCGGAGGATGCATTTGGAGATGTCGATGCCCGCCATTTGGGGCTGCTTTCCCTCCGCCAGCAATCTGCGGTAAATACCGCTGGTGTAGTAGCCCTCCCCGCAGCCGGCGTCCAGAATGACCGGCGCCGGGCCGGAACGGGCCGCGATCTCATGACAGAGCGTATTCAGCAGCGGGGCATAATACCCTTTGGACAGAAATTCCCGTCGGGCCGCGGCCATGCCCTTGTCGTCGCCGGGGGCGGCGGAGTGCTTTTGGTTGGGGGGCAGCAGGTAGGTGTAGCCCTCCTTGGCGATGTCGTAGCTGTGTCCGGCACCGCAGCGGTAGGCGTGGGCCTCCCGGGTCAGGGGCGCGGCGCAGACGGGACAGCGGAACAGGCTCATAGGTCCGTACCTCCTCTGGTGACGCTGTTGATCCATTTCCGGCTCCGCAGCCGGACGATGCCCAAGGGCATCTTGCAGAAGTTTTCCGACTGGATGGCGAAGCACACCACCGCCACCGGGGCGTTCAGCACCAGGGCCGTCAGGAAGGACAGCGGCACGGCAATGCCCCACTGGCAGCCGAGGTCGATGACGGAGGCCATCCGGGCGTCGCCGCCGGCCCGCAGAAGGCCGGTGATATTGGTGATGTCAAAGGCCTTGGAGGGCATCATCAACGCCAGAATGGCGCACATGATGGCGGCGATCTGGCGGGAGAGGCCCTCCAGGTGGAACAGGGGGAACACATAGGGGATGAACACCGTGGGCAGCAGCGCCGCCAGGCACACCGCCACCGCCAGGCCCACCAGCAGGGATACCTCCAGCAGGCAGCAGCCCAGGGAGTAGACCTCCTCCTTGGAGGCGCCCTCGCCGATGCGCTTGCCCACGATGACGGAGGTGGCGCCGGCCACGCCGAAGCAGGCCACGGTGGAGAGTTTTTCGATGTTGCCCATGATGGCGTGGGCCGCCAAAATCTCCGCGCTGATGGCCATATGGCCCATGATGGCCGTCAGCACGGATACGCCCAGGCCCCACAAACTCTCGTTGAGGAGCACGGGGGAGGCGTACTTGAAAAAGTCCCGGGCGATGACGGTGCCGGGCCGCAGCAGCAGCTTTGGCTGCAAGGGCACCCGCCGGTCCCGCAGGGCATAGACCGCCACGATGGCGAATTCCGTGATGCGGGACAGCAGCGTGGCCAGAGCGGCGCCGGTGACCCCCAGGGCGGGGGCGCCCAGCTTGCCGAAAATGAAGACGTAGTTCAAAAACGTGTTCAGCAGCATGGAGATGGCGAACACCACCATGCCCATGAGAGGATTTTCCGTGCTGCGCTGCATGCCGATATAGACGGAGCTGGCGGCGTTGAACACGTAGCTGACACCCACGATGCGCACGTAGGGGGCGCCCAGCTCCACCAGCAGGGCATTGTCCGTCACCAGGGACATGACGCCCCGGGGAAACAGCAGCAGCGTCAGGGCCACCAGGGCGGTGATGGACAGGCCGAAATACAGCGCCACGCCGGAGCAGCGGTTGATGGCGCCCTGGTCGCCCTTGCCCCAGTACTGGCTCACCAGGACGGACTGGCCGCTGAGCAGGCCGAAGATGATGACCTGGACCAGGAAGATGGGCGTGTTGGCGGCGGTGACGGCGGAGAGCTCGCTGCTGCCCAGAAGGCCCACCATGAAGGTGTCCACAAAGCCCAGGGAAGTGGTGATGAGATTTTGCAGGATCAGGGGGAACGCCAGCTTGAAAAGCTTCCGGTAAAAGCCGGCACCCCGCCGCAGATGGCGAAACATAAACTACCTCTCGAAAAATGAACTTACAGCATGGGCATCCGGGTGTCGTGATGCTCCCGCAGGGCCTGGACGCAGGCGTCGATGTCCGCACGGGTGGTCTCCGGGCCGAAGCTCAGGCGGATGACGCCGCCGGCCACCCGCTTGGGCAGCTTCAGCGCCGCCACCACGTGGCTGGGCTTGCCCTGGTGGCAGGCGGAGCCGGCGGAGATGCAGATGCCCCGGCTGCCCAGGTCGTTGACGATGTTCTGGCTGGGCCAGCCCGCCAGAGACACCGCCAGAATGTGGGGGGCCGTGCCGTCGGCGATGCGCTGGCAGTCGGGAATGGCGGTGAGCTGCTCCGCGGCGTAGGCCTTGATGTCCGCCATATGGGCCAGCTTGTCTGTGAGGTTTTCCGTCCGCAGCTCCACGGCCTTGGCAAAGCCCGCGATCTGGGCCGTGGCCTCCGTGCCGGAGCGCAGGGCGGATTCCTGGCCGCCGCCGGCCAGCAGGGGGCGGGGGTTCCGCACCCGCGGGCCGATGTACAGCGCGCCCACGCCCTTGGGGCCGCCGATCTTGTGGCCGGAGATGGTGATGAAGTCGGCGCCCAGGGTCCTGGCGGTGAAGGGCACCTTCAAAAAGCCCTGAACGGCGTCGGTGTGCAGCAGCGTCTTGGGGTTCTTCGCCGCCAGGCCCCGGGCAATGTCAGCGATGGGGTAGACGTTCCCCAGCTCGTTGTTCACCATCATGACGGACACCAGGGCCGTGTCTGGCCGGACGGCGGCGAGCACCTGCTCCGCCGTGATGCTGCCCCTGCCGTTGGGGGTGAGATACGTCACCTCGTAGCCCTGCTTTTCCATCCAGCGGCAGGATTCCAGGATGGCGCTGTGCTCCACGGCGGTGGTGACGATGTGGCGGCCTAGATGCCGGTTTTGCCAGCAGGCCGCCTGGATGGCCCAGTTGTCCCCCTCGGTGCCGCAGGAGGTGAAAAACAGCCGCCCGGCGTCACAGCCCAGGGCGTCCGCCACGGTCCTGCGCCAGGCCTCCACCTGCTTTTTCATGTCCAGCCCCAGAGGGTACTGGGAGCTGGGGTTGCCGAAGCGTTCCGTCAAAACGGCGTACATGGCGTCCGCCACCTCCCGGGGCACCGGCGTGGTGGCGGCGTGGTCCAGATAGATCATCGGAGAAACTCCCTTCATTAGGTCTTGCTCATTGGAGAAAATAAACGTATAATTAAAAAGATAGCCAACCTATTATATAGAGATTTGAAAGAAAGTGCAAGGAGATTCCATGAGAGTTGCCATTTACACCCTCGGGTGCAAAATGAATCAATATGAGACCCAGGCCATGGAGCAGCTGCTGCGGCGGAAGGGCCACCAGGTGGTGGACTTTTCCCAGGAGGCGGACGCCTACGTGGTGAACACCTGCTCCGTCACCGCCGTCAGTGACCAGAAGTCCCGGAAGGTCCTCCACCGGGTCCGCCGGGAGCGGCCCGGCGCCGTGCTGGCGGTGTGCGGCTGCTATCCCCAGACCCACGTGGAGGATGTGCGGAAGCTGGACGTGGACCTCATCGCCGGCACCGGCGACCGCGCCGGCTTTGTGGACCTTTTGGAGCAGGCGGTGGAGGAGCGGCGGCCCCTGGAGCTGGTGGACCGCTCCTTTGACCGGCGGCAGTTCGAGGTGCTGCCTGCCGGCGGCATGGAGAACCGGACCCGGGCCATGCTGAAGGT
Source organism: Clostridiales bacterium (assembly GCA_004558115.1). Lineage (GTDB taxonomy): Bacteria > Bacillota > Clostridia > Oscillospirales > Oscillospiraceae > Oscillibacter. The sequence goes on from SFDT01000026.1 coordinate 16,509, forward strand.
AGAGGACGGCTGCGTGAACTTTTGCTCCTACTGCATCATCCCCTATGCCCGGGGGCCGGTGCGGTCCCTGCCCCTGGACAAGGCCGTGGAGCAGGCGGCCCAGCTGAAGGCGGAGGGCTACCGGGAGATCGTCATCACCGGCATCGAGATCTCCTCCTGGGGCCGGGACCTGAAAAACGGCCTGACCCTCGTCGACTTGATGGAGGCTATCTCCGCCGCGGCTCCCGGCGTCCGCATCCGCCTGGGCAGTCTGGAGCCCCGCACCGTCACGGAGGAATTCTGCCGCCGGGCGGCGGCGCTGCCGGACCTTTGCCCCCAGTTCCATCTGTCCATGCAGAGCGGCTGCGACGACACCTTGAAGCGCATGAACCGCAAGTACGGCACGGCGCGGTATCTGGAGTCCGTGGAGCTTTTGAACCGCTTCTTTGACCGGCCCGCCGTCACCACGGATATGATCGTGGGCTTTCCGGAGGAGACGGAGGAGGAGTTTGCCAAGACCCTGGACTTCATCCGCCGCTGCGGCTTCGCCCAGATGCATATTTTTCCCTACTCCATCCGCCCCGGCACCCCGGCGGCGGAGATGGAGCAGGTGCCCAAGGCCGTGAAGGAGGACCGGGCCCGCCGGGCCGCCGCCGCGGCGGCGGACATGCACCGGGCGTATCTGGACGGCTGCGTGGGGAAGACGTACCCCGTGCTGTTTGAGCAGCCCCGGGACGGCAAATTCTCCGGCCATGCCCCCAACTACATGGAGGTGCTGGCGGAGGGAGAGGACCTGCACAACCAGGTAAAGCCGGTCCGCATCACCGGCACCGACGGCCAGGTGTTATTTGGAGAGTTGGAGGCGTGAGCGTATGAAAAGCCACTTTTTCGCCTATATTTCCCGGATGCGCTTCATCCAGAGGTGGGCCCTCATGCGCAACACCGCTCCGGAGAACGTCCAGGAGCACAGCCACCAGGTGGCCGTCCTGGCCCACGCCCTGGCCCTCATCCGCAATGAGAAGTTCGGCGGCCGCACCGACCCGGGGGCCGTGGCCGTGGCGGCGCTGTACCACGACGCCAGCGAGATCCTCACCGGCGACATGCCCACCCCCATCAAATACGACAACCCCGCCATCCGCCGGGCCTACAAGGATGTGGAGGCCGTGGCGGAGAGCCGCCTGCTGCACATGCTGCCGCCGGAGCTGCAAGGGGTCTACGCCCCCATCCTCACCCCGGCGGACCCGGAGGTCGAACAGCTGGTGAAGGCGGCGGACAAGCTCTCCGCCTACATCAAGTGCGTGGAGGAGCTGAAGGCCGGCAACCTGGAGTTCCGGGAGGCCGCCGCCCAGACCCGGGCGGCCCTGGAGGGCTACGGCCTGCCGGAGGTGGCGTATTTTCTGGACACCTTTATGGACAGCTTTTCCCTGAGCCTGGATGAGCTGAAGTAGCATGAGGAGAGAGACATATGGAGCGATATTTTGAAAAACTGCTGGAGACCCGGGCAGCCCTGGAGTGCGCCCTGGTGTACCTGGCCGCCCAGAAGGCCGCTCCCGCCGACGGCGACAAGCTGCGCCAGCCCCTCAGCTACGCCATCGCCCGGGACATCGACTATCAGCTGGAGCGGGATTTCGACTTCCACCTGGCCATCGCGGACATCGCCGACAACGACTATCTCCGCCGCAGCCTCCAGAGCCTCATGGTGCAGATCACGGAGTATCTCAGCCGCAACCGGGCCCTGCTGCCGGAGGTGGATGACCAGTCCGCCTCCCAGCACTGGAACATCATGGTGGCCATTCTGGCCAATGACCCGGACCGGGCGGAGCAGACCATGCGGTCCCACATGCAGTATGTGACCCGGCTGTACTCCCGGGAGCTGGACCGGGGACACCTGTAAAAACAAACACATCCCCCGCGCCACAGGGCGCGGGGGATGTTTCATATCAGGCGCGCTTTTTGGCGGCAAAGTGCCACGCTAGGCCCACCGCCAATCCCAGGCAGGCGGGCACCACCCAGCCCATGCCGATGGAGAAGAAGGGCAGGGCCCGGCCGGCGGGCGCCAGCAGGGCGTCGGCGTGGAGGAAGGCCTTGGCCCCCTCCGGGAGATTGTTCAAAAAGTCCAGGGCGGCGGCCAGGGCCGTGGGCACCGTAACCGCCACGAACACCCGCCGGTCATAGCCGAACCAGCCCCCCGCCAGGCTCAGCAAAATGAGGGTGATGGTCAGGGGATACAGGAACATCAGCACCGGCAGGGACAGCTGGATGATGCGGCTGAGGCCGAAGTTGGCCACACAGAAGGAGAACAGGCAGAACACGACGGTGTATGCCTTGTAGCTGAGGGACTTGGGGAACAGCTCCACAAAGGTGGAGGCGCAGGAGGTGATGAGGCCGATGGCGGTCTTCAGGCAGGCGAAGGTGACGGTGATGCCCAGCAGCACGCCGCCGAAGGTGCCGAAATAGTGAGTGCCGATGCGGTACAGGCCCTCGCCGCCGTCGGCGCAGATGCCGTACACCGCCCGGGACTGGGCGCCCACCACCGCCAGCATGCAGTAGATGCCCGCCATGAGAAGAGAGCTGAACACGCCGGCTTTCACCGTGACGGCGGACACCGCCTTGGGGGACCGGACCCCCAGCTCCCGGATGGCGCTGATGAGCACGATGCCGAAGGCCAAAGCCGCCGGGGCGTCCACGGTGTTGTAGCCGTCCAGAAAGCCCTGGAAAAAGCTCATGCCGGCGTAGGTGCCCACCGGCTCCGAGGCGCCCACGGCGCCCATGGGCCGCAGCAGGGCCGTGACGGTGAGGATACCCAGAAACAGCAAAAACAGGGGATTGAGAATTTTTCCCACCCAGGTGAGGATGCCGGAGGGCCGCAGGGAGAAGTACAGCACCACCAGGAAAAAGAGGGCCGAGAACACGCACAGGGCCAGCCGCGCGTGCTCCTGGGGCAGCAGGGGCAGCAGCCCCACGTTGAAGGACACGGTGGCGGTGCGGGGGATGGCGAACAGGGGGCCGATGGTCAGGTACAGCAGGCAGGTGAAAAAGTAGCTGTACTTTTTGCCCACCAGGCACCCCAGCTCAAACATGCCGTCGCTGCGGGAGATGCCCATGGCGGCGATGCCCAGCAGGGGCAGTCCCACGCCGGTGAGGCAGAAGCCAGCTACCGCCGGCCAGACGGCGGCGCCGGCCTGCTGGCCCATGTGGACGGGGAAGATCAGGTTGCCGGCCCCGAAAAACAGGCCGAACAGCATGGAGGACAGGAACACGTATTCCCTGGCGGTGAGTTTTCGATCCATGACACGTTACCTCGTTTTCTTTCAGTTCAAAGTGTCGGCGTTCTGGGTGAACAGCTCCGTCACCCGCGCCGCCGTGGCGGGGCAGGAGGCAAGCTCCGCATCCCGGGCCAGCAGGGCTTCCGCCGCCGCCTGGGCCTCCTGGAGCAGCCGGGTGTCGCAGCCGATGTCCGCCACCCGCAGGCCCGGCAGGCCGTGCTGCCGCTGGCCGAAAAAATCGCCGGGACCCCGGAGCCGCAGGTCCTCCTCGGCGATCTGGAAGCCGTCGGAGGTCTTCGTCATGACCTTCAGCCGCTGGCGGGTCTCGTCGTTTTGGTTGTCGGAGATGAGGATGCAGTAAGACTGGTGGGCGCCCCGGCCCACCCGGCCCCGCAGCTGGTGGAGCTGGGAAAGGCCAAAGCGCTCCGCGTTCTCAATGACCATGACGGCGGCGTTGGGTACGTCCACGCCCACCTCGATGACGGTGGTGGACACCAGAATGTCCGCCTCCCCGGCGGCAAAGGCGGCCATGACGGCGTCCTTCTCCCTGGGCTTCATCTTGCCGTGGACGAAGGACACCCGCAGGTCCGGGAATACCTCCGCCTGGAGCATTTTGGCGTAGGCGGTGACGGCCTTCCGCTCGTCGGGCAGCTGGTCGTTCTCCTCCACCATCGGGCAGACGATATAGGCCTGCCGCCCCTCCGCTGCCAGCTTACGGAGAAATTGGTACACCCGGGGGTGGTAGCTGCCGGGGACGGCGTAGGTCTCAATGGGCTTGCGGCCGGGGGGCAGCTGGTCGATGACGGATACGTCCAGGTCCCCGTACAAAATGAGGGCCAGGGTCCTGGGAATGGGGGTGGCGGACATGACCAGGGTGTGGGGATGGCTGCCCTTGGCTGCCAGAGCCGCCCGCTGTCCGACGCCGAAGCGGTGCTGCTCGTCGGTGACCACCAGGCCCAGGTCCCGGAAGTCCACCCCCTCCGACAAAAGGGCGTGGGTGCCGATGACAAAGTCCGCCTCTCCCGCCGCCAGGCGGGCGGCAATGGCCCGCTTTTCCCGGGCGGGGGCGGAGCCGGTCAGCAGGGCGCACCGGATGCCAAGAGGCTCCAGCAAGGGGGCGAGGCCCCCGTAGTGCTGCTGGGCCAAAATCTCCGTGGGAGCCATCAGGGCCGCCTGTCGGCCGTTCTGCACCATAAAGTACACGCAGGCGGCGGCCACCATGGTCTTGCCGGAGCCTACGTCCCCCTGGCACAGGCGGTTCATGGGGATGCCCCGCTCCATGTCGGCCAGGGCCTCGTCCACACAGCGGCGCTGGGCGTCCGTCAGGGTGAAGGGGAGGGCGCTGTAAAACCGGTCCATATCCACGGCACGGCAGGGCTCCACCTGCACCACCTCCCGCCGCCGGCGCAGCCGCTTCAACCCGATGGTGAACAAAAACAGCTCCTCAAAGGCCAGCCGGCGCCGGGCCAGGTCCAAGGCCTCGGCACTCTCCGGAAAGTGGATGTTCTCGTAGGCGTAGCCGATGCGGCACAGGTGGTGCTCCCGCCGGACCTCGTCCGGCAGGGCGTCCGGCAGAATGTCGGCGCAGGCGTTCAGCCCCTGGCGGATGGACCGGGACAGCACCAGCTGGCTCACCCCCGCCGTCAGGGGGTAGATGGGCACGATGCGGCCCGTCACCTCCCGGCGGCCCTCCGCCTCCACCACCGGGGAGGCCATGGTCCTGCGCAGGAGGTTTCCCTCCGCCTTTCCGTAAAAATAATAGGTCTCCCCCTGGCGGAGCTGGTTTTTCAGCCAGGTCTGGTTGAAAAACGTCACGTCCAGTACGCCGGACTCGTCCACGGCCCGGACCTTGATGAGGTCCATGCCCTTTCGGATGTGGGCGATGGTGGGAGGCGAAGCGATCATGGCGGCCACGCAGGCGCTCTCACCGGGAACCAGGTCCGCGATGCGCTTGACCTGGGTGCGGTCCTCGTATTTGCGCGGGAACCAGCTGATGAGGTCCCGCAGGGTGAAGATGCCCAGCTTCCCCAGGGCCTTGGCCCGCTGCTCGCCGATGCCGCGGATCATCCGCACATCCGTGCTCAACTCCGCCATATTCCACCGCCTTTCCGCAAGCGTGTGCAAAAATACATGATTTATTATATAATACCTCCGGAGAAAACACAAGGAATCCCCCCTATCGCAAAAACAGGGAACCGGCGGCAAAAAAATGTGACCTTTCGTGCGCCCCGGTCGTAAAAACAACAAAGGGAGGTGACAGCCGTGGAGCAGCGGGAGGAGGTATTTGACCGGGTGTACCGGGAATATGGCCCGGCACTGTACCGCTTCTGCCTGATGCAGATGAAAAACACCGCCGACGCGGAGGACGTGATGCAGGAGGTGTTCGTGAAGCGGCTGTACCAGGCGCCGCCCTTCCAGACGCCGGAGCATGAACGGCGGTGGCTGTTCCGGGTGGCGCTGAACCAGTGCCGGGACGAGTGGAAGCGCAGCTGCCGGACAGAGCTGCCCTTGGAGGCGGCGGCCCTGGTGGCGGTGCCGGAGCCGGAGCGGGCGCTTTTGGAGCAGGTGGCGGCCCTGCCGGAAAAGCTGCGGACCGTCCTCCACCTCCATTACTGCGAGGGCTACTCCCAGCAGGAGATCGCCTCGCTGCTGGGCATCACGGTGTCGGCGGTGAAAATGCGGATGAAGCGGGGCCGGGAGGCCCTGCGGAGCAGTTGGGAGGGAGCGGAATGAACCGATATGCAAAAGCCATGAAAGCCTGCACCCCTCCGGCGGAGCTGGAGGCGCGGCTGCGGGAAAAGGTGCTGGCGGCGGAACGCCCCAAAGGCCATGTCCTGCGGCCCTGGAGCCTGGCCCGGAAGGCCGCTCTGGCGGCGGCACTGGTGGCGGTGCTGACGGTGTCCGTGGGGGCGGCGGTGCTGGTGGAGTGGGACGCCATCTTCACGGCGCGCTTCGGCCCGGAGGCGTCCGCTTCCCCGGTGGCGGAGAGTTTGTTTCAGAAGGTGGGCGCCGCCTCTTCGTGCGGCGATGTGACCTTGACGGTCCGGGAGGCCGTGGGGGACAGCAAGAGCATTTACCTCATTCTGGACTACCGCCTGCCGGATTCTGTGGACCGGGCGGCGGTCCAGGCGGCGTGGGACAGCGAGACGGGCCGGGTGGGCTGCCCGGATGTGCAGTTCTATGCCACGGGCGAGGTGACCTGGGAGGACCTCCGGTCCAGGGACGGGGAACGGTGGCCGGAGATTGACTGGACGAATTACGCGGCCTACAGCCGGTACAGCGCGAACAATGCCTTGACAGTCTACCGGTTTACCGGCGGCTCCGGCTCCTCCGTATCGGCCCAGAGCTACGACCCGGACACCGGGGTTTTGACGTACCTGGTGCGCTTCACCACCCAGTCCCAGACCCAGAACCTGACGGACCGGCCCCTGACGCTGCTGGTGCTGCCGCCCACCGTCACCGCGGCGGGCGGGGAGCAGGCGCTGGCGGACCACCCCGCCATCGTCACCTTCCAGCCGGGATACACCGCCCGGGCCCGGCAGGGCCAGACGCGGGACCCGGAGACCCGGTTTTCCGCGGAGGTCATCCTCTCGCCCCTGTCCATCACCGTGTCCTGCGGCAGCACGGACCTCGCGGACTGCGGCGCCCTGCGGCAGGCGGTGCGCCTTGTCTGGGAGGACGGCGGCGAAACGCCGCTGGCCGATATGACCCGGGGGTACAGCGGCAGCGAGAGCAGCTACCGGGTGGACGGCCAGGTCCATTACCGGACCAGCATGTCCGCCCAGTTCCTGGAGCTTCAGGACATCAGCCGGGTGGCGGCCGTCCGGGTGGGAGACTACCAGGTCCCCTTGCAGCCGGAGGCATAAGGATACGAAACAGCCCGCCGGGGAATTTCCCCGGCGGGCTGCTTTTTTCACAGCTTCGTATTCACATAGTCCACAAAGCGGTAGGTGACGCCGTTTTCCGTAATAGGGTCGCTGACGGCCTCCACCTCCCAGCCCGGCAGCTTATCCAGGTTGGGGAAGAAGGTGTCCGCCTCCGGCGCGGCGGCGTCCACCCGGGTGACGAAGGCCCGCTTGCACTTGGGCAACAGGGCGGTATAGACGCTGCCGCCGCCGATGACCCAGAGTTTTTCCACCTCCGTGCCGGCCGCGGCCTCCAGGGCCGCCTGGGGGCTGGGGACGATCTCGCAGCCCTCCCGGTCGAAGTCCACCTTGTGGGTGATGACAATGTTCCGCCGGCGGGGCAGGGGCCTGCCGCCGGGGAAGGAGTCCAGGGTCTTGCGGCCCAGAATGACGGTGCCGTCAATGGTCAGGGAACGAAAGCGCTTCATGTCCGTGGGCAGGGAGAACAGCAGTCCGCCCTCACAGCCGATGGCCCAGTTTTGGTCGGCGACGACGATACAATTCATATGGCATTCACCTCAAATGGCAATGGGGATCTTGTCTTCAAAGGGGGCGGGGGTGTATCCCTCCAGGGAGAAGCTGGCGGGGGTGAAGTCGTAAAAGTCGGTGACGCTGGGGTCCACCGTGAATTTCGGGGCGGGAGCGGGGGTCTGGGTCAGCATTTTTTCCACGATGGGCACATGGCGGTCGTAGATGTGGGCGTCGGCGATGACATGGACCAGCTGGCCGGGCACCAGGCCGCTGACCTGGGCGAACATGTGGACCAGCACGGCGTACTGCACCACGTTCCAGTTGTTGGCGGCCAGCATATCCTGGCTCCGCTGGTTCAAAATGGCGTTGAGCACGTTGCCGGAGACGTTGGAGGTCCTGGAAATTGTAGATATTGGTGAGGATGCGCCGGGAGGCGGGATTGTGCTTCAGGTCGTACAGTACCCGGTCCACCTGGTCCATGTCCCCCTCGGGATAGTGGTGCTTCACCGCCAGCTGGTAGCCGTAGGCCTTGCCGATGGAGCCGGTCTCATCCGCCCACTGGTCCCAGATCTTGGCGTCCAGGTCGTGGATGTTGTTGGACTTTTTCTGCCAGATCCACAAAAGCTCCTTCACCGCCGTTTTCCAGTAGGTCCGGCGGATGGTCAGAATGGGGAACTCCGCTTGCAGGTCGTAGCGGTTCACGATGCCGAATTTCTTTACGGTGTGGGCGGGCGTGCCGTCCTCCCAGTGGGGGCGGACCTCCCGGTCCGTGTCCCAGACGCCGTTTTCCAGAATGTCCCGGCAGTTTTGGATAAAGAGTTCGTCGGCGCGGCTCATGGCACAGTCCTCCTATTGGTTGCATTTCTCATAGTATACCAAATCTCGCGGACGGTGTATAGCCAAAAATTTGACGGAATTCGATTCCGTTTTCGACTGAACCACCAAAGGTACCACAAAAGTTTTGTATCATTTGTATGAAATTCTGATTGAGAAATGGTAAAAAGTGCGATAAGATAGGGGCCGCTGAAATGAAAGAGGGGGTGCTCCTATGCTGGACCGCAGCGAAGTGGGCAAGCGGGGATATCTGAACGAGGATTTCCGCCTGTTCCACCTGAAAGACAGCCGCGCCCAGAAGCTGGATTACCATTATCACGAATTTGACAAGCTCATCCTGGTGCTGGGGGGGAAGGTGTCCTACGTGGTGGAGGGTGTCACCTACTTCCTCCAGCCCTGGGACCTGCTGCTGGTGCAGCACAATATGATCCACCGCCCTGTCATCGACCCGGCGGCGCCCTATGAGCGGGTGGTCATCTGGCTGGGGCGGGAGTGGCTGCAAAAGCGCAGCGACCCCGGCGAGGCCCTGGACACCTGCTTTGAGACTGCCCGGCAGCGGGGTTTCCACCTGCTGCGGTTCGGGGCGGAGCGGCGGCTGCAGTACATGCAGACCATCCAGCGGCTGGAGGAGGCCCTGGTGTCCCGGGAGTTCGGCGCCGCCCGGCTGGCGGACACATTGTGCCAGCAGGTGCTCATCGGCGTGAACCGGGATATCCTTCGGGACCGCACCGCCCAGGAGCAGCGGGACAGCTACCGGGTGGACCCCAAAATGGAGGAGGTCCTCCGCTACATCGGGGAGCATCTGGAGGAGGACCTCTCCGTGGACGCCCTGGCAAACCGCTTTTACCTGAGCCGGTACTATCTGATGCACCGCTTCAAGGCCGTCACCGGCTATACCCTGCACCAGTACATCAACCAGAAGCGGCTGCTGCGGGCGGGGGAGCTCATCCGCGCCGGCGTGCCGGTGATGAAGGCGGCGGAGCAGGCGGGCTTCGCGGAGTACTCCACCTTCCTGCGGGCCTTCCAGAACACCTTCCACATGAGCCCCCGGGAGTTTCGGTGAGCAAGCGATAGGAGAGAGAAAAGCGACCAATGGAAACGAAACAACTGACTGTGGAATTCAGCCGCCAGGACCTGCAGAGGCTTATCATTCCCCTGGTGGTGGAGCAGCTGCTGGCCATCACCGTGGGGCTGTTTGACTCCGTCATGGTGTCCCACGTGGGGGAGGCGGCCATCTCCGCCGTGTCCTTGGTGGACACCGTCAACGTGCTGCTGGTGAACGCCTTTTCCGCCCTGGCCACCGGCGGCGCCGTCATCGCCGGCCAGTACCTGGGACGGCGGGAGCCCCGGAAAGCGGGCCACTCCGGCCAGCAGCTGCTGCTGTTCATGGGCGAGGCGTCTTTGCTCATCATGGTGGTGTTTTACCTGGGCAAGGGCTTTGTGCTGCACGTGGTGTTCGGCCAGGTGGAGCCGGATGTGGCGGCCTACGCCAATACCTATTATATGATCGTGGAGGCGTCCACGCCTTTCCTGGCCATTTACAGCGCCGGAGCGGCGCTGTTCCGGGTCATGGGCAACTCCAAGATCTCCATGTGGGTGTCCCTGGCCATGAACGCCATCAATGTGGCGGGCAACGCCCTTTTGATCTTCGGCCTCCACATGGGCGTGGAGGGCGTGGCCATCCCCACCCTGGTGTCCCGGGCGGCGGCCGCGGCGGCCATGGTGGTGCTGCTGAAGCGGCCGGGCCTTCCCATGCGGGTGGAGAAGTTCACTCTGCGTCACGACCGCTACGTGGTGAAAAACATTTTGCGCTTCGGCGTGCCCAACGGCCTGGAGAGCAGCATGTTCCAGCTGGGCAAGATCTTGCTGCTGTCCACGGTGTCCGTGCTGGGCACCGCCTCCGTGGCCGCCAACGCCATCGGCAACACCGTCTGCACCTTCCAGTGTGTGGCGGGCAATGCCCTGGGCCTTTCCATCGTCACGGTGGTGTCCCGGTGCATCGGCGCCGGCAGCTATGAGCGGGCCCGGTTCTACACGAAAAAGCTCATGAAGTACACGTACCTGTTCATGTGGGGCGATGTCCTGCTCATCACCGCCCTGCTGCCCTTCATCATGAAGATGTACAGCGTGTCCCCCGAGGCGTCATCCTGCGCCAGGACCATCATTCTCATGCACGGCTTTATCGGCATGGTCCTGTGGCCGGCCTCCTTCACGCTGCCCCAGGCCCTCCGGGCCGCCGGTGACACCCGCTTCACCATGCTGGTGTCCACCGCCTCCATGTGGACCATGCGGGTGGGCTTCGGCATCCTGCTGGGCCGGTATTGGGGCTTCGGCGTCGTGGGCATCTGGATGGCCATGTTCATCGACTGGATGGTGCGGGTGGCATTTTTCGTACCCCGGTTCCACGGCCACAGGTGGGAGACCATGGGCCTGCGGGAGTGAAAGCCTGCGTCTCAAAACAAGCCCCCTCCGGCACAGCCGGAGGGGGCTTGTTTTATTCCTCTTTTCCCTGCTCCGGCTTTACCTGGAAGGACTGGCGGAACTTCCGGGGCGGGATGCCGGTGTACTTGGAAAATTGCAGGTCGAAATAGTTCTGGGTGTCATAGCCCACCAGCTCCGCGATGCGGGAGATGGGCAGGTCCGTGGAAATGAGCAGGTTCTGGGCCTCTCCGATGCGGCGGCGCAGCAGGTACTGCCGGGGGGAGAAGCCGCAGGTCTCCTTGAAGGCGTGGGCCAGGTAGTAGGGGCTCACATGAAGGACCTGGCCGATCTGCTGGAGGGTCAGGGGCTCGCTGTAATGCTGGTCGATATACTCCTTCACCCGCAGGCCCAGGGCGCCCTGCTCCGTCTCCGCCGGCAGCCGCTGGGGCGCGGCGCCGGTCAGGTATAGAATGCGGCCCAGCAGGGACAGCAGCAGGTGGTGGCAGAAGGCCTCGCAGCCGGGCTGGTCGGCGGAGAGGTAGCGGTACATCATGTCGTACAGGGTCCACAGGTCCTCCAGCTCCGCCCCCACGTGGTACACGGCGGGGGCGTCGTCGGGGATGAGGGCGTTCTCCCGCAGGCCCGGCAGGCGCAGGCCCGCGAAGGCCACGCAGCAGCTGTCGATGGCGCCGTCGGCGCCGCCGGTGAGCTCGTCGTGGACCACGCCGCTGTTGAACAGCATCAGGTCGCCGCCTTGGATGTCATAGGTCTTTTCCCCGATGAGGAAGCGGGCCTGGCCGCTGTGGACCAGCATGGCCTCGGCAAAATCCGGGTGGGCGTGGAGCAGGCGGGGGTGGGCATTGTCAGAGGGGGCCCGCCGGCTGATGTAGAGCAGGCGGGGCATATTGTCCGGCGTGAACACTGGCTGAAAGTCCCGTTTCACGAGACACTGGACCTGTAAGTCCGGCATGGGCGGTCCTCCTTCGGCGTGCCCGCGGAGCGGACAGCAAGATTTTATAAATTCCCGGGAAAGCGGCGGCCGCGGGCGGAAGCGGGAAATGGGCCGGTCCGGGCAAAAAATTGCAAACGTTGTGATAGTGGCTAAAAAATAGGGATAATTTTTGATAAAACAGGCAGGTAAACGATTTTTTCAAACTCGGCAAGAAGTTGAATGTAAATTGGGAAGCGCCGTGGTATCATACAGACAACATCAAGGAGAACGAAACAAGGAGGTGCCTGCAATGCTGTACACAGTGATCTGCATCCTGGCTCTGGGCGGTGCCATGGCCCTGAACGGCTGATCTGCCAGCCGCTTTTTGAACATTCCAGGCGGCTCTCGAAAGAGAGCCGCCTGTTTTTTCGCACTCAGCGGGCGGCTAGCTCCAAAATGGCGGCCATGTCATCTTCGTGGATGGGCGTGAAGCCGCCGAAGGGGAAGCCGTTCGGCTTTTTGGCCCGGTGGGCCACCAGGGCGGGGATGTCCCCGGCCTTGGCGCCGATCTCGGCGAAGGTGGTGGGCATGCCGATGGAGCGCAGCCAGGCCACCAGACGCTCCACGCCGGCCCGGGCGGTGTTCTCCGGCTGGCGGAAATCCATCTCGCAGCCGAACACCCGCACGGCGAACTGGGCGAAGCGGGCAATGTCCCGGTCCATGACGTAGGTCATCCAGGCGGGAGTCACCACCGCCAGGCCCGCGCCGTGGGCGCAGTCGTACAGGGCGGAGAGCTCATGCTCGATCTGGTGGCTGGCCCAGTCCTGCCGGCGGCCCACGCCGCAGAGGTTGTTGTGGGCCAGCATACCCGCCCACATGAGGTCCGCCCGGGCGTTGTAGTCGCCGGGGTCTGCCAGGGCCCTGGGCGCGGCGGTGAGGATGGTCTTCATGAGGCCCTCGCACAGGCGGTCCGTCACATCCACGTGCTCCGTGGGGGTGAAGTACCGCTCCATGATGTGGGAGAGCATATCCGCGGCGCCGCTGGCGGTCTGATAGGCGGGGAGGGAGCAGGTGTACCGGGGGTTCATGACGGCGAACACGGGGCGGTAGATGTCGCTTTTGATGTTGCCCCATTTCAGGTTCTCCCCCTCCAGGGTGATGACGGTGGAGTCGGAGGCCTCGCTGCCGGTGGCGGACAGGGTCAGCACCACGCCCACGGGCACGGTCTTTTCCGCCGCCTTTTTGGAGTAGAAGTCCCAGAAGTCCCCGTCGTAGGGCACGCCCACGCCGATGGCCTTGGCGGTGTCGATGGCGCTGCCGCCGCCCACGGCCAGGATGAAGTCCACCCCCTCCCGGCGGCACAGGTCGATGCCCTCGTACACCTTGCCGCTGCGGGGATTGGGCTGGACGCCGCCCAGCTCCACCCAGGGGATGCCGGCCGCCCGCAGGGAGGCGGCCACGTCGTCATAGGCGCCGTTGCGCTTGATGCTGCCGCCGCCGTATACCATCAGCACCTTTGTGCCGCCGAAGCGGCGCACCAGGGCGCCGGTGTTTTGCTCCTCCCCGTCGCCGAAGGCGAACAGGGTGGGAGAATAAAAGGTAAAGTTGTTCATAATAAAAGGTCCTTTCCTTATGATATGCCTGTTTTGCTTCAGTATCCCAGCGTCCGGTCCACCAGGTTCACCAGGGGACGGCCCGCGGCGTAGTTGGCAAGGTCCTGGCAGAACATGTCCACGTTTACGTCGCAGGTGTAGCCCAGGGTCATGTTGCCGGAGACATGGGGCGTCAGAATGAGGTTCCGGGCGTTCCACAGGGGATGGTCCGGCGGCAGGGGCTCCGGGACCATGACATCCAGGGCGGCGCCCGCCAGCTGCCGGCTGTTCAGGGCCTCTGTCAGGGCATCCTGGTCCAGGGCGGTGCCCCGGCCCACGTTGATGACGTAGGCCTCCGGCGGCAGCAGGGCAATGCGCTGGCGGGAAAGAATGTTCTCCGTCTCCGGCGTGCTGGGCAGGGCCATCACCAGGATCTTCGTCTCCGGCAGCACCTCGTCCAGCCGGGAGATGGGCAGCACCCGGTCAAAATCCGCCGAGGGACGCCCGCTGCGGCTGAGGCCAGTGATCCTGGCGGCGCCCATGCCCCGCAGGCGCTGGGCCACGTTGGTGCCGATGTTGCCGGTGCCCAGGATGGTGAACTCATTGTCCCGGATGGAGCGGATGGGCAGCTGGCGGGACCAGCTGTGCTGGCGGACCACCGCCTCGTACTCCGGCATCCGCCGCAGCAGCATGAGGGTCACCATGACCACATGCTCGGCGATGGTGACGCCGTAGCCGCTGGAATTGGTCAGCAGGCACTGGGGGTTGGCGAACACGGAGGGGTCCTTGCAGTAGATATCCACCCCGGCGAAGGAGCAGCAGTACCACTGCAAGGAGGCGGGAGCGGCCTTCAAAAGGGCCAGGTCGTGGGCGTAGAGCACCTCGCAGTGCTGGAGGCAGGCCCGGGCCTCCTCAAACTGGTCCAGGTCGAAGAAGTGGACGGAAAAGCCTGTCTCCCGGGCGGCTTTTTCGATCTGCGCCTTGTGGGCCGGCGTCAGAAATTCCAGATATACACAGATGTCACGGCTCATGATGATTCAAACCTCCTTGGAAAGTTCCCGGCAGATGTGCTCCGCCGCCCGCATACCGTCCGCCGCGGCGGAGAGGATGCCCCCGGCGTAGCCGGCGCCCTCGCCGCAGGGGTACAGGCCCCGGACGGCGGATTGATACGTTTCGTCCCGGGGGATGCGGACGGGGGAGGAGGAGCGGCTCTCCACCGCCGTCAGCACGGCGTCCGGGTCGTCGTAGCCCCGGAGCTTCCGGCCTAACATGGGCAGGGCGCCCGCCAGGGTGTCCGCCACAAAGTCCGGCAGGCACTGGCGGAGGTCCGTCCAGGTGACGCCGGGGCGGTAGCTGGGCGTGACCCGGCCGGGGCCCGTGGAGGGCCGTCCCGCCAGGAAATCTCCCACCCGCTGGGCGGGAGCGCGGTAGCCGCCGCCTCCCAGGTCGTAGGCGGCCTCCTCCAGCCGCCGCTGGAAGGCCACGCCGGCCAGCGGGGCGTTTTCGCCGCCGAAGTCCTCCGGCGTCACGTTCACCAAAAATCCGCCGTTGATGTTCTCCTTGTCCCGGGCGAACTCGCTCATGCCGTTGGTCACCAGCCGTCCCTCCTCACTGGCGGCGGCCACCACCTGGCCGCCGGGGCAGACGCAGAAGGAGTAGGCCGCCCGCCCGGAGGGCAGGTGGCAGGAGAGCTTGTAGGTGGACGCCGGCAGGCCGGGGTGGCCGGCGTAGCGTTTGTACTGGGCGGCGTCGCAGTCTGCTTGCCGGTGCTCGATGCGCACGCCCACGGCGAAGGGCTTGGCCTCCATGGGCACGCCCCGCTCATGGAGCATTGCAAAGGTGTCCCGGGCGGAATGGCCGGGGCACAGCAGAAGCTGGCGGCAGGGCAGGGCGTAGCTGCCCGACCGCCCCTCCACGGTGATGCCCGCCACGGCGCCGTTTTGCAGCGTGATGTCCGCCAGGCGGCTTTCAAAGCGGATGTCCGCACCCAGCTCCAGCAGCCGGCGCCGCAGGTTCACCAGGGCGATGTGCAGGTAATCCGTGCCCACGTGGGGCTTGGCGTCGATGAGGATATCCTCCGGCGCGCCGCAGGACACCAGCTGCTCCAGAATGAAGCGGTGGCGGAGGTCCTTGGTGCCGGTGTTCAGCTTCCCGTCGGAGAAGGCCCCGGCGCCGCCCTCGCCGAACTGGACGTTGGACCGGGGGTCCAGCGCGCCGGTGGACCAGAACCGCTCCACATCGGCTTTCCGGTCCTCCACTCTGCGGCCCCGCTCCAGCAGGATGGGCCGCGCGCCCGCCTGGGCCAGCACCAGGGCGGCGAACAGTCCGGCGGGCCCTGCGCCCACCACCACCGGCGGCACCGCCGGGGCCGGAACGGGAGCGGGGGGCTGGTATTCCGGGGCCGGCTCTGGCCGGGAGACCTTTTTGCTGTGGCAGCGCTTCAAAACGGCGGCCTCGTCCTTCACGGCCACCTCCACGGTGTAGACCAGCTTTACCTCCTCCCGGGCGTCCACGCTGCGGCGCAGCAGCCGCACCGACTGGAGGTCCTTTTCCCGCACCTTCAGAATGCGGGCTGTCTCCGCCGTCAGGGCGGACATCCCGCCGCCGGGAGCGAGCTTGATGTTTTCGATCTTCAGCAAACCATACCGGCTCCTTCCTTTTTGATACCGTTTATTTTATCACGGAACGCCCACCAGGAGAATAGGATTTTCAGATTTTGGACGGGTTCACAATTGGTTTAAAAATCTTTCAGGCATTTTTAAGTTATCTGCCCTATACTGGGGCCAAAGGTTGAGAGAGAACGAAAGTTCAAAAACCGTGCAAACATTCTTCATGAATTGGACATAAAACCCTGATATCCTCTGTTCTAACAACAGAAGAAACAGGATACCATGTTAGGAGGTATCGGTCATGTATAACGATGAAGAAAACCTGTATCATTACAGCTACCAAAAGGACAGCGGCCAGCAGGGCACCAGCGGCTCCTCCGTTGACGACCAGCTGAACAGCTTCCGGTATCACAGCGGGCCCCAGCAGCCTGTGCAGGAGATGAAGCCTGTGAAAAAGAACCATGTGGGCCTGCGGATCACCGCCCTGGCCCTGTGCTGTGCCCTGCTGGGCGGCGTCGTGGGCGGCGGCGTGGCCTACTATGCCGGCAACCGGCCCGGGGAGACCAGCGTCAATGTCTCCAGCCGGCCCGCCACCCAGGTGTCCGTCAACACCGTGGATGGGACGAACGCCATGAGCGACGCGGAGGTGTACGCCGCGGGCGTCAACAGCGTGGTGTCCATCAACGTCACCGGTACCTCCGGCACGAACTTTTTCGGCCAGGCGGTGCAGACGGCCTCCGCCGGCAGCGGCTTTATCCTGACGAAGGACGGCTATATCGTCACCAACTACCATGTGGTCAAGGACGGCGAGACCGTGAAGGTCACGCTGTACAGCGGCGACGAGTACGAGGCCAAGTACGTGGGCGGCGACGAGGATTACGATATCGCCGTCATCAAGGTGGAGGCCACGGACCTGCAGCCCGTCACCCTGGGCGACAGCGGCAGCCTGAACGTGGGCGACCACGTACTGGCCATCGGCAACCCCCTGGGCGAGCTGACCTTCTCCATGAGCGGCGGCATGGTCTCCTGTGTGAACCGGGCCATCAACGTGGACGGCACGCCTTTCAACATGATCCAGACGGACGCCTCCATCAACCCCGGCAACTCCGGCGGTCCCCTGTTCAACCAGTACGGCGAGGTGGTGGGCATCGTGTCCGCCAAGTACTCCAGCACCGGCAATGAGTCCGTGGAGGGCCTGGGCTTCGCTATCCCCATCAACGACGTGTTCGCCATGATCCAGGATATCATGACCAACGGCTATGTGACCAACAAGCCCTATCTGGGCGTCACCGCCGGCACCATGACCAAGCAGATGGCAGCCCAGTACCGCTATGACGTCACCAGCGGCGTGTTCATCTACTCCGTGGAGGAGGACAGCGCCGCCGACCAGGCGGGCCTGAAAATGGGCGACGTCATCACCAAGGTGGACGCCACGGCCATCACCTCCATGGAGGACCTGACTGTGGTGAAAAAGCAGTACTCCGCCGGAGACACCTGCACCCTCACCATTTACCGGGAGGGACAGGAGACCACCGTGGAGCTGACCTGGGGCGCCGTGCCGGCGGACCAGCAGAGCAATGTATCCAGCGAGGAGCAGACCCAGGACAACAGCCAGTCCGGCAACGGCTACATGAACCCCAACGACCTGTTCAACTATTTCTTCGGCAACCGGTTCAGCGGCAGCAGCTACCGCCGGAACGGCTGACAAAGGGACCCTCTTTCCGGCATCTGAAGGCGGTTTCGCGGCAGCAGCTGCGGCAAGGCCAAACACCGCCAGTGCGACAGGTGCGGAAAGTGTTGAATATAGCAGCTATCAACCAAATTCCTCTCATGTTTTCTCAAAATAAGTTTTCCACCCTCTCTATGGCAGAGCCCGCGGCGCTTGCGCGCCGCGGGCTCTGCCGCGTTTGAAAAATGTTTTGCCGGAGAATGGTTTCTCTGAAACATTTTCGCAGTCTGCCGCGTCTTATATTATGTAAACATGATGCCGGCATAAAATGTAGGAGAGCTGTCCCACAAGGCCATGTTGGTTACATAATACATATAAAGAAAGATTATGGTATCCAAATGGACGACAATTTCCAGGAGAAAGCTGCCGGATGCCGGGCAAGCTAGGAGAAAAAAGAGAGGAACACAGCATGAAACACGTACGCAGATGGGCGGCGGCAGCCGCCCTTGTTTTGCTTTTGATACCGTTTTTGACAGTGGATGCGGGGGCCGCCAAGCTGGTGGCCATTACCTTTGACGACGGCCCCAACCAGACCTGGACGCCCCAGGTGGTGGAAGCCCTGAACCAGCGGGGGGTGAAGGGCACGTTTTTCATGGTGGGCAGCTGGGTGGCCACCAAGGAGGACCTGGTGCGCAGCATGGCCCAGCAGGGCCACCAGATCGCCAACCACACCTGGGAGCATCTGAACCTGACGGGCCTGGACCCACAGGAAGTGCGGCTCCAGGCGGAGCAGAGCCGGGCCAAGCTGGAGGAGGTCACCGGCCAGCGGGACTTTCTGGTGCGCACGCCCTTCGGTGTCCGTACCCAGACGGTGCTGAACAGCATCGATTCGCCCCTCATTCTCTGGAGCCAGGACCCGGCGGCGGGAAAGCAGGTGTCCGGTGAGAAAATGGCCCGGTCCGTCATCCGCAATATCAAGGACGGCGACATCATCCTGCTCCACGACAGCACCCAGGAAAATCTGGACGCCGCCTGCCGCATCATCGACACCCTCCAGGCCCGGGGCTATGACTTCGTGACGGTGGACGAGCTGTTCCGCCTCCGGGGCGTCACGCCCCAAAAGGGCGTCATCTACAAAAGCGTGCCTCCCGCCGCCGACCCCCAGGCCTACGACGAGAGCCGCCTGGAGGACCACTGGGCCTGGCCGGCCATTTCCCTCATGGAGGAAACGGGCATCATGACCGGCGACGGGGAGGGCTGGCATCCCAACCGTTACCTGACCCGGGCCGCGGCGGCGGAGGTGCTGTGGCGGGCAGCGGGAGAGCCCCAGGCCCACAGCCGGGCGGATTTTCTGGATGTGCCCAGGGACGCCTGGTACGCTTCGGCGGTGGCCTGGGCAGAGGAGGCCGGCGTCATCCAGGGCACCGGCGCCGGGCGCTTCAGCCCGTCGTCTCCGGTGACCCGGCAGCAGCTGTACGTCATGGTGGACCGCCTGCTGGGCCGGGGGAGATTGTCCGCCTCCGCCGGGGAAGCCCGGACCTTTGAGGACAGCTTCCGCATCAGCGGTTGGGCGAAGGAGGCGGTGGAGCGGCTGGGGGCGCTGGGCTTCACCTCCCAAAACGACCGGGAGGTGTTCCGCCCCCAGGACCCCGCCACCCGGGCGGAGGCGGCGGAGCTGGTGGCCTGGTATCTGGAAACGCGGTGAATACGGCAAAGGGAAGCGGCCGTCCAAAAGGACGGCCGCTGTTTATTTGATTTGACCGGAAATGTACTGCTCCTCCGCGTCCCGCAGGGCCTTGGACAGCGCCTCGCAGGCGGGGGCGTTCTCCAGCCGCGCCGGCAGCAGCTCCAGCGCGTCGGTGATGCCGTGGAACAGGAGCATGTACATGGCTTTCCAGTCGGCGGAATCAACAGATTGTTCCATAAATGATGTTCCCCTCTTTTTTTAGAATAAGACGATGTAATTATACGACACCGGACATGATACAGTCAAGAAAATACGTCGTGTTGGTGTAAAACGTATGAATAAGTCTTATTTTCATGAAAACTCAAATCTCATTTTTGAGAATTTGCGCTGCCTCCGAAAGGAACGGAAAATGTCCCAAGAAATGCTGGCGGCACAAATGCAGCTGCTGGGTGTGGACATTAACCAGCGGCTCATCAGTAAAATCGAGCGCAATGAGCGATTTGTCAAAGACTACGAGCTGGCCTGTTTCTGCAAGGTCCTGCATGTGACGGAGCGGGAGCTGCTGGGAGACCTGGAACAATTCGATACCGAGTAAAAGCCGCCCTTTTGGGCGGCTTTTTTCCCGCTGAGCCGGGAAACGGCGGAAATTCCTTGCACTTTCCGGCAGGGTCTGATACAATACTATGTCGAAAATACGGCAAAGGAGATTTTGCTTTTATGAAATTAGGTATCGTGGGCCTGCCCAACGTGGGCAAGAGCACCCTGTTCAACGCCATCACCAACGCCGGCGCCGAAAGTGCCAACTACCCCTTCTGCACCATCGACCCCAACGTGGGCATGGTGGCCGTGCCCGACGAGCGGCTGGACAAACTGGCGGAGATGTACGAGCCGGACAAGAAGACACCCGCCGTCATCGAGTTCGTGGACATCGCGGGCCTGGTGAAGGGCGCCAGCCAGGGCGCGGGCCTGGGCAACAAGTTCCTGGCCAACATCCGGGAGACCGACGCCATCGTCCACGTGGTCCGCTGCTTTGACGACGAGAACATCATGCACGTGGTGGCCGACGCCGGCACCAACGTGCCCGTGGACCCCCTGGGCGACATTGAGACCATCGACCTGGAGCTCATCATGGCGGACCTGGAGATGGTGAACCGCCGCATCGACAAGGCCGCCAAGGCCGCCAAGGGCGACAAGAAGTTCCTCCACGAGGTGGAGGTGTTCAAGGCCCTGGCGGAGCATCTGAACGCCGGCAAGTCCGCCCGGACCTACGAGTGCTCGGAGGAGGATATGGCCCTCATCGCCACCTCCGACCTGCTGAGTCTCAAGCCCATCATCTACGCCGCCAACACCGACGAGGCCGGCTTCACCGACCTGGAGCACAACCAGTACTACCAGCAGGTGAAGGACCTGGCGGACAAGGAGGGCGCCCAGGTGCTGCCCATCTGCGCCCGCATGGAGCAGGACATCGCCGAGCTGGAGGGCGAGGAGAAGCAGATGTTCCTGGAGGAGCTGGGGGTGGAGGAGTCCGGCCTGGACCGGCTCATCAAGTGCTCCTACGCTCTGCTGGGGCTCATCTCCTTCCTGACCTACGGCAAGGACGAGTGCCGGGCCTGGACCATCAAGAAGGGCACCAAGGCCCCCAAGGCCGCCGGCAAGATCCACACGGACATCGAGCGGGGCTTCATCCGGGCGGAGGTCATCGCCTATGACGACATGATCAAGTGCGGCAGCGTGGCCGCTGCCAGGGAAAAGGGATTGCTCCGCAGCGAGGGCAAGGACTATGTCGTCCAGGACGGCGACATGATCTATTTCCGCTTCAATGTCTGAGGCAGAGCGTTTGGCGGCCTACGACCGCATGTACGCCGACCTTCTGAAGGAGCGGGACAAGGTGCTTGCCGATATGGACAGGCTCCGCGCCGCGGGAAAGAACCGGGGCGTCACCTACCAGCAGCTGCTGGCCCAGAAGCTGACGGTCCAGAACCTCATCGGCCGGTTTGAGATCTATGGCATCAAGGAAACATAAAAAAGAGGGGTGGACGCCATGCGTTCACTCCTCTTTTTGCGTTATTCGTGAATGGTCAGCTCCAGAACGTCGGGCCGGGAATAGTGGCCGCAGGCGTCGAATTCCATGCGGCTGGCGGAGACCTGCTCCATGTCCAGGTCCGCGTAGATGATGGCCTCCCGGTCCCACACCGGCTCGGTCACGTAGTGGCCGTAGGGGTCCACCACGCAGCTGCCGCCCCGGCAGACGATGTCGTTCAGGCGGGCGATCTCCTCCGGGCAGTGGAGGTCCTTGGGATACATGTCCCGGGTGAAGTACATGTCGCAGTTGATGAAGTAGCAGTGGCCCTCAATGGCGATGTGGCGGATGGTGGCCTGCCACTCCTCGTTGTCGTTGGTGTTGGGGGAGAGGTACAGCGTCACGCCCTTTTCATACAGGGCCACCCGGGCAAGGGGCATGTAGCTCTCCCAGCAGATCATGCTGCCCATGGGGCCCCAGGGGGTTTCCGCGATGGGGAAGTAGTCCTTGTTGGCGTCGCCCCACACCACCCGCTCGGCTCCGGTGGGCTTCAGCTTGCGGTGCACGGTGGAAAGGGCGCCGTCGGGGGAGAACACCAGGTTCGTGTTGTACAGCGTGGCGGAAAGGGCATCCCGCTCGGAAACGCCGATGCTGACCCAGGCGTTGGCCTCTTTGGCTGCCTGGCCCAGGCGCTCCGTCTCCGGTCCGGGAACGAGGATGGAGTTGTCGTAATAGCGATTCCAGTCCTTGCGTCCGTCGGCGTTGCGGCTGCCGACGGTGAAGCCGAAGGTCATGCCGTAGGGATAGCAGGGGATGAACAGCTCCGGGAATACGATGAGCTCCGCCTGATGGGCCGCCGCCTCGCGGATGAGGGACACGGCCTTTTCCACGCAGGCGTCCCTGCCGAACATGACGGGCGCCGCCTGGACCACGGCGATCTTGCAGATGGGTTTCAGGTCTTTCATCAGGACACACGTTCCTTTCCGTCGGTAGATTACTTTCATTGTAAAGAAAATCTCCCGGCGGCACAAGCGTGTTTCCCAATGGGAATTATCGGCTTTGATTAGAGTGAATTATCGAAAATTTTGATAGCAAATCTTCCGGCCCGGGGAACATTCCCTGTGCCTGGGGCGTGTTACAAATGAAAAGCGCTTTTCAAACGAAGGAAAGGAGGCATTGCATGACCGAGGGATTTCTCTGCAATGCCATGGCGGCCTACGGCGGCGCCGTATACCGGCTGGCCCTGTGCCGGACCCAGTCGGTGCCGGACGCCGAGGACGTGTACCAGGACGTATTTTTGCGGCTGCTGGACCAGGAGGCGGAGGGCTGGGACGATGAGCGGCTGAAGGCGTGGCTGCTGCGGACCGCCATGAACCGCTGCGCCGACCTCCACCGCTTCCGCCTGCGGCGGCCGCTGCTGCCCCTGGAGGCGGTGCCGGACCTGGCCCGGCCTGTGGACGGCAGGGCGGAAGAGCTCTGGGACGCGGTGGCCCGGCTGCCGGAAAAGCTGCGGACCGTGGTGCATTTGCACTACGCCGAGGGCTACTCCACGGAGGAGATCGCCGGACTGCTGGGCATCCCCGCCGCCACTGTCCGCACCCGGCTCCGCCGGGGGCGGCTGAAGCTGAAAGACCTGTTGGGAGGGATC
The DNA here is from genome assembly GCA_004558115.1 of Clostridiales bacterium. Taxonomy (GTDB): domain Bacteria; phylum Bacillota; class Clostridia; order Oscillospirales; family Oscillospiraceae; genus Oscillibacter. The sequence goes on from SFDT01000026.1 coordinate 39,541, forward strand.
GACGATGAATGATTACCGCAAGCTGATGGAACAAATTGGTGTTCCCAAGGAGCTGGAGAGCCGGGTACTGTCGGCGGCCCGGCGGCAGGCGGCGCTCCGGACGGCGCCCAGGCGCAGCGGACGGCTGCTGCGGGGGGCGGTGTGCGCTGCCTGCGCCCTGGCGCTGGTGCTGGGCACCGTGCGGCTGGCGCCCCGGGAGGGGGCCGCGCCGGGAGCGGCGCTGGACTATGCCTTTGGCCTGACGGCCTACGCGGCGGAGACCGGAGAGACCGTCCTGCCAAACGCCAACGGCGCCCTGGCCCTGACTTCCGGGACCGGCATCGCCAGTGAGGAGACCGGCCACTACACCGGCTGCCTGTTTCAGGTGACGGGAGAGGGGATCGAGACCGTTTCCCTCTCCGTTGACCGGGGCGGCTTATATCGCAGCGAGACCCGCACAGGTTTGACCGACGAGGAAGTGCGGAGATTGTTCCAGCAGCAGGAGCGGGGCGAGCTGGTTTGCGATGTCTACGGCGAAGGCGAGAACGCCCCCATGAATGCCGAGGTCATGACAGCACTGGGCGCCGGTGTCACAGAGCGATTTGACCCGGAGGTGCGCTACGGCTTTTGGGTACCAAAGTATGAAGCGGACCCGGATGAAGACCTGCGGCAGGCGGCCTGGGACAGCATCGACACCTTTGACGGCGCCAAGCTGACCGTGACCGTCACCTTTGCGGACGGCGGGGAGCAGAGCAAGACCTACACCCTCTCCACCGGCCGCCTGCGGGTGGAATACGGGGAAGATGGGACGCGGACCATGCTGCCCCAGCTGGCGGGGGATAAGGAATCCTTTGTCTATGGCATCTACGCTGTTTCCGAGACCGAGAGCCGCTGGCTCCGGTGGCCGGTGCAGGACAGCCGCACCGTCAGCCTCGGCAACCCCTACGGCACCGTCAACGGCAGGACCCACAGCGGCATCGACATCCCCGCCGTCCAGGGGGCTGTGATTCTGGCGGCGGCGGACGGCACCGTGGCGGAGGTGGGCTTTGACGGGGAGCGGGGCAACTACCTGGTGCTGGACCACGGGGACGGACTGGAGACAGTCTACACCGCCTGCCGGGATGTCACCGTGGAGGAAGGCGACACGGTGAGGGCCGGGGAGATGATCGGCGCCGTGGGCTCCACCGGTATGTCCACCGGCCCCCACCTCCACTTTGAGGTCCGCCAGGACGGCCAGGCCCAAAACCCCGTTGCCTACTTCGACAGCGCCATCCGGGATACCCTGACGGCGGAATGAGCGGAATGAAACCTCTCCTTTGGGGGAGGTTTCATTTTATTAAATATAAAAATAAAACTTGACTTTCATAAAATTAAAGTTTATATTAATTTTATGAAAGGGCGTGATGGTATGACCACGATTCCCGGCTGGATGGCGGAACTGGAGGACGAGGACCTGGCCTTCGTCAAAAAATTTCTCCTGGCCTCCGGGTCACTGAAGGAGGTGGCGTCGGTGTACGGCGTCAGCTACCCCACGGTGCGGCTGCGGCTGGACCGGCTCATTCAGAAGATCAGGCTCAGCGAGACCGTGGAGGCGGACCCCTATGTGTCCCTGGTGAAGCGCCTGGCGGTGGACGACAAGCTGGATTTCGACACGGCGAAGCTGCTCATTACAGAATACCGAAAGACAAAGGAGGAACCGTGAAATGTTGCTCGCATCCAAAGCGCTGATTTTGATGCTGGTGCTGCTGGTGGGCGTGCCGGTTTTGCAGGTTTTTCTCTCCAGGCGGGAGAACCGGTGGCCGGGACTGCTGCTGCCGCTGCTGACGTTTCTCTATTCCCTGGTGATGGTGTGCAGCGTCACGGCCTACGAGGGGGGCATCCCCTGGGGGCCGCTTTTGACCTCCTTTGTGCTGGGCAACATCCCCACGGCGGTGCTGCTGGCCATCTACGCTGCCTGCCGGGAGAAATTCCGCAAGCGCAGCGAGCTGGACAAGACCCGCATCGACGACCTTTGAAGGACCAGGCTGGCGAAAAAGTTTGGCAGAGCGAAGTGTATGCCTTCTCGTTGACAAAGTCCCGTTGACTTTGTCAACGATTTGAAACATTCCCCAAACGGGGAATGTTTCTTTTTTTGCAAGGTGAATTATACTATCAAGTGCAACAGTAGAGGAAAATAAAGAAGTTCATACAGAACCCTGGTAGAATAGAGTTACCACACAACTAAACCACAGGGAGG
>SFDT01000065.1 GCA_004558115.1 Clostridiales bacterium
GTTGACCTGGGAGGTCTGGGGCAGCTTGCCCTCCTTCAGGAACCCGTAAAACCGGGGCAGCGCCGCTGGGTCACGGCCCATATCGTCCACATACTCCTGGTCGTTGACAACATAGTGGTAAAACAGCACGGGAATATCCCGCCGTGCCATATACGCATACGGCAGGTCCACCGTGGAGCAGCAGCTCAGCACAAAGTTCCGTTCCATATTCCCTCTCCCTTTCGATTTGGTAGGATTTGATTAGGTACATTATACCAAATCCAGGGGAAAAGTCAAACGTTCTCCGCTATACATCCCGTCCCCGGTGTACAGCTCACTTCTGGGACAGCAGGGAATAAATGACGTATCGCCCCTCCGCCGTCTTGTGCAGGGTCAGCACCCGGCCGATGCCCTCCACACAATACGCCGGGTCATCCGGAGAGACGCTGTGGTCAAAGAGATGCCACTCACTGTCGTCATACAGCAGCACCTGGTCACCCACGACGTATCCCCGGTCACAGTGGAACTCGCCGGGTTCGGCGTCGCTGGTGAAGTTGTAATAGGCATCGTTCTCCGGGCGGTACAGCAGCACATCCGTTTGTATGCCCTTCAGGTCGGCCCGGGTAATACCGGCATACTCCGTCAGCAGACCGTCCACCGTCGCTCCGGAATAACGCCATACCGGCGTAGGGCTGTCTGCCAGAGTGGAATCCATCCCCCTGTACCAGCCCGGCAGCTGCTTCAGCGCCTCATACTCCGCCGGATCACTTATCAGCTCCCTCTGCGGGCTATATCTGAGCACGCAGGACAGGTCGATCTGAGAAGGGTCCGCATAGTGACAGCGGAAAAAGCCGTTGATCGGACGGTACGACGCCCCGCCATCCGCAAGCTGGACCCAGGCCCAGCAATATTCGTTCACCTGTGCCAATTGCCCGGCGGTCAGCGGGACGGCCCCCTCCGGCGGCAGCTCCATCCCTGGCCTGGGCTCATACGGCTCCTGTACCGGAGCCACCCAATCCGACTCCCGCCCGGAGTTATCCGGCTGACTGATGGCCTGCGTCGGCGTTCTGGGCGCGTCCTTCCGGGCGGAACCGGTAAAGGCGCACCCTGCCGCTGCCGCCACCACCAGCACCAGTACCACAGCAGTGTACACGGTGGTGCGTGGGCGCTTCGCAATGCAGCGGATGCGCTCCCGGATCCCCCCGGCCCCATCGGTCATGGTGGTAGCCGTTACCAGCAGATTTCCAGGCCTGCGGCAGGTCATCCGCACCAAGGTCCGGCCATATGCGGCCCGCTGCTCCTCGCCCAGGCGGCGGATGGTGGCATCGTCACATGCCAGCTCCGCGTCCCGCCGGGACAGGACCGCCGCCCACCATACCAGGGGATCGTACCAGTGTACTGCCAGGCACACGCACCGCAGCAGCGACCACACATGATCCCCGTGGCGCAGATGGGTCAGCTCATGGGCCACGCTGTGCTGCCGGGTCACATCGTCCCCGGCGGCCTCCGGCGTCAGGTACACGGCAGGGCGCACCAGGCCGAACAGGCACGGGGTGTCCACCGCCTCCGTCACATAGACCGGCATCCGGCCCTCCCGGGTCAGCTCCCGGCGGCTGCGCCGCAGACGGATATAAAGCCGCAGATTGGTCCCCGTTAGGGTCAGAGCCATGGCGGCCATACCGCCCAGCCACACCCATTGCAGTACCTGCACCGCCGTGGGCCGCTGCAGGGCCCGGATCTCCCGGTCCATGGCCTGCTGCTGCCGGGGAGCCAGCTCCGATACATCCAGGCCCCGTCCGGCGTATTCCCGGGCTACCTGGCTGTATGCCGCGTCATAGTCCATAGACGGCGTCAGCACCGCCTGTACCGCAGGCGTCTGCTCCAGCGCCGCAGCGGCGGTCCCGGCGCTGTAGGCTCCGCTGCCGAAGCTCACCGGCACCAGCAACCGCACCAGCACAATGGCCCACATGGCGTACTGCACCCCCGGCCGCAGCCGCCCCCGCAGGGCGTATCGCACGGCGATGACCGCCGCCAGCAGCACCGCAGAGGAAATGATCCATTCCGGCATATCAGTCCGCTCCTTTCTGGTCCTCCAGCTGCTGCAAAAGGGCATACAGCTGGTCGATCTCCTCCTGAGGCAGCGCCTGCCTTCGGGTCATAGAGCTGACCAGCAGGCTCACGCTGCCGTTATACACCCGGGTGAGAAAGTCCTCCGTCTCCTGTAAAGCGGCGTCCTCCCGCCGCAGCACCGGGGAGAATACCTTTTTCCTTCCCTCCTCCCGGCTGCTCACCGCGCCCTTGTCCTCCAGGCGCTGCAAAAGGGTCAGGGTAGTGGACCGGCTCCAGCCGGTGCGCCGGGCCATGTATTCGGCGGCCTCCCGGCCGGTGCGGGGCGCCTGCTCCCACAGGCACTCCATCACCTGCCACTCCGCCTGGGTCAGGTCGATGCGGGACTGTTCCATGGCGTGCACATCCTTTCTGCCTACGTCTGTAAACAAAGCATAACACGATTGTTTACAGCTGTCAACAGTAAATTCGCAAAAAACCGGGGACATCGTCCCCGGCTTTTTGCTCAGCTCATCTTCTCGGCCACCGACTCCAGCGCCTGGTCCATAGCGTTGCCCATCCGCTGCAT
>SFDT01000027.1 GCA_004558115.1 Clostridiales bacterium
GCGCAAGGCGGCCATCACCTGCCCGCTGGCGTTCGGTGAAGTTGGCGTCAAGGAGCGTGTGAAGAACGCGCTTCACTACAAAAAGCCCGCGTTCTGGGTGGTCGCGGCGTCGGTCGCCGTGTGCGTCGTTGTAGCGGTGTGCTTTCTGACCGATCCGGAACACGAAACGATGAAGTGGGCGAAGAATCTGCGCGTGGATGATGTGGTGCGTGTTGAATTGACGATTATGCCGCAGGTGGCCGACAAGCAGTATAAGGACTTCAATGCAGACGAAATTGCCGAGGCGGTCGCGCTCATCAACAAAAGCGGCGGCCGGTATGTCCGCAGTATGGAGCCGCTTACCGGCGGCAGCACCGAGCTCTATGTCACCACAACGGACGGTGTGCGGCACACGGTCGTGAACAACGGCAACGTCTACCTCTGCATTGACGGCGACGCCTACCGGAATTTCTACGTCACTTGGCCGTACACCGAGGGGGATTCCCCTCTGCCTGACAGTTTTCAGGTCGGTGATACGCAAGCTACCGATGCGAACCGCTTCTATGTGGATGATTGGAGCATCTGCATTGTTGGTCAATGGCTGCGCAACGCCGGAACTCGTATATGGTGGTCTGACAGCAGCGACGCTTACCTTGGCGTTGTGAAGCATACCGGTCTTGCGGATGAGCTGACCGGCCTGCAAAACGCCGGTCGCGCCGTAGAGGAGCTGGACGGCTGCTACCGCTGTGTCACACAGGAGGGGTTTAGCAACACGGTTGTCTACCTCTATCCCGCGCCGTCCGGCGAGTCATACTACCGGGTAGAGACCCATTGGAGCTACGACGACGCGGACGAGCCAGAGGTTGAATTGCAGGCAAGGCAGCTTCGCACGATGGCGGAGAGCTTCCGTGTGGAAAATGAAAGCAGTACGGCAGATGCCCTCATTGGCAGCTACACCGATGACATGGGCTCCAGTCTGACGATCCGGAAAAACGCCGATGGCAGCTATGCAGCAGACCTTGGTATCTACCTTGGTATCTATAAGTTTACTTCTGTCGACAATACAGCAGGAAGCTATGACCCGCAGATGAATATCCTGCATATCTCCGGCACTGCGGATATTGGCGGCACTCTCGCGGCAGATGTAACCGCAGACGGGACCGGGCGTCTGATCGTTACATTGACAGAATCTCCCGTTTCCACAGGCTATCTTGCTGCAGGCGCGGTGTTTACTTTCTGGCCCCGCGTGACCGGATACCCCGAGTACGATGAGGTGTTAGCCAATATCTGCGATCTCCGCCTCGCCGGTACACACGGCACCGAAACAGATTTCAGTTCTGATCTTTTGACAGCGAATGACTACTACCAGACACCCGGCTGGCTGCTGCGCGATCTTGACGGTGATGGGACCCCTGAACTGCTGCTCGGTGCGAATTGGGATGAAGGACACGCCGTGATTTTCAACATCTACCGCGCTGGCGGTACGAGAGCCGTCCGCGTGGTCAACGGTTGGAACCGTAACCGCTGGTATCTCTGCACCGATGGCAGTCTGGCAAACGAAGGCAGCAGCAGCGCATTTGAAAGCAGCTACTCTTACTACCGCTATACCAGCGGAGAGTTACAGCATCTGGAAACGTTGCTGTATCTGGATGACGGTTCCGGCGGCTCACCATGGTGCTACTCCGTCACAACGGATCAGTATGTCAACAGTGGTGACTTTCCCTCTGTCACCGAGGCCGAAGCAACTGCCGTGATGGACAAATACACCCACGAAACGCTGGCCTTTACGCCATTTGTGGTATGAGGATAGATCGTGTGGACTGTGGCGCAAGGTTGCAGTTCGCCAGTCCCTCCGGATATTACAGCCTCTGACCCACTTTTGACCCAGAATCCGAAAAAAGCAGGCAGGTCTGGACGGAAACAATGGAAAATCCGCCGAGCGAACGGTGGTAAAAAGCACAAATCGGAGCCGAAACAGCTCCGATTTGCCCTTGAGACAACCTACGGACCAGAAGGCCGGGGGTTCGAATCCCTCACGGCGTACCAAAAGCCACGAGAAACTTGGTTTCTCGTGGCTTTTGTTTTTCCTAGCTCATCACATAAAAGCCGCCATGCAGGGGAAGCTATATCCGGTGATGATATGAAATATGAAAATCCTCAGATGGAAGCCTACTGGAATTCCCTGCCGGCTGAGATTCAGGCGCAGATCAATGCATCCGGCATCGACCTCTGTTCCCTGGGCATGCTCATGAAACTGGGCGATTATTACAAAAACAATCATATTTCGGAGACTTCCCAATAGCTTCCCCTGGGCAGCGCCGGCCGGATAAACGGTGCTCCACACGGGCAGACTATCCGGGAGGTGATTTTATGGCGAAAAAGGGCATGGCCCGGCCGGACTGGACCCATACGCAGCCCCGCAACGATGTTCCTCCTGTTCCGGAGCTTCAGGGCAAGGCCAAAAGCGGTAAGGAGCGGGCAAAACCCATTATTGCCCCCGCTCCCGGACCCAACATGAAAGTTTATCACAAGCTGAAGGGCGACGGCTCCGTCGGCGATCCGAAGCCCTGACCCCGCCCGCCTCTTTTCAGAGACGGGCGTTTTTCTCGAAGTCCGCCGCTGCCGGATAAGCGGCACCTGCGCCGGGCATCCTAGGGCAACACCGCATCATGCAGAAAGAGCGATTTGCGAGCAAATTTTGCGTCAGACAAAGGCGCAATTTTGCAGGAATACTGGGCGTATTTCAAAAAATTGCAACGCATGGATGGCGCAAAATTCTCTGGAGAATGCCGGCAGCAGCCACCAACGTGCCCGGCTGAAGCAGGGACTGGACACCCTGCCGGGGGTCACCTCCGTCAGCATCAATGACCGCGGATGTCTGGCGGTGGATTATGACTCCACCGGCGTCCGCCAGGAGGACATCCGCCGAAAAATTCTGGAGCTGGGCTTTTCCATTCAGCAGGAGGAATAGAAGAACTGCCTGAGACACAGTCTCAGGCAGTTCTTTTATTTTGCATCCTCCCGGGGGCCGGGAAGGAACTCCTCTCCCTCCGGCAGCATTTCCAATCCTCCGGCGGAGAGCTCCGTCAGCCGGGGCACAAAGCGTTCCGCACCGCCGGCGGGAAACGCCGCCCGCAGCAGGATATCCGCTCCATACTCCGCGTCCCGGACCACGCCGCCGCAGGCGGCGATCTCCAGCTTCATCCGCTCAAACAGCGGATAGGTGCAGGGCACGTCCCACACGGTCCAAAGGCTCATCCGGCAGATGCCCGCGGCATCCAGGGCATCCTTGGCACCTTTTGTATAGGCCCGGGTCAAGCCTCCCGCTCCCAGCAGAACGCCGCCGAAATATCGGGTGACCACACAGCAGACATTGGTGACCGCCTCCCGCTGGAACACGTTCAGCATAGGCTGTCCGGCGGTCCCCTGGGGCTCTCCGTCATCGGAGTAGCGGACCACGCCGCCCTCCTTCAATATGTAGCACCAGCAATTGTGGCGGGCATCATAGTACCGCTTCTTCATCTCCTCGATGCGGGCCCGGGCCTCCGCCTCGCTCTCCACCCGCCAGACGTGGCTGATGAAGCGGGAGCGTTTCTCCACGAATTCACTTTCCGCATCCTCAAAGGGCACCAGATACTCGCTCACGCCAATCCTCCTCCGTCTGTACGTAAAAGTAGCTCTGCCGGGTCTCGTTCACCAAAGACACGTATTCCGTCCGGGAAAACCGGTAGTGGAAACCACACTTGCCAATGACCCGGCTGCTGCGCCAGTTTCCGGCATAATGTCCGCACCAGATGCGCCGCAGGCCAAGTTGTGTAAAGCCATATTCCAATACAGCCTCCACCGCCTCCGGCATCAGTCCCCTTCCCCACTGGTCAGGGGACAGCGCATAGCCCACCTCGTCATCGGGAACCATTGGATCCTCCCCTGCCGGGTGGTTCCCCACAAAGCCAACGGAGCCGATGACCTTTCCGCTCTGCCGCAGCTCCATGGCGAACACGTCGGGGCGGGAGAACACCGTACGGATGATCTCCCGGCTCTCCTCTATGCTTGCATGGGGCATCCAGCCGGCGATGGGACCCACCCTGGGGTCCCGGGCATATTCATATACATCCCCGGCGTCCTCCTGCCGAAAGGGGCGCAGGATAAGCCGGGGCGTTTCCAAAGCAGTCCGCATCATCGCCACTCCCGCCAATCTGTCCGGTCTTATTCCGAAATGAAGGGGGCCACCTGGCCCAGGACCCGGGGATTGCACACAGCGGTAACATCGATGGTCCCGCCGTATTCCACACGCTCCACCTTGGCCTCCCGGTACAGCATGTCCAGCAGGCCGCCCTTGTCATAGGGCAGGTGGATGACGCAGCGGCGGGTCCCCTTGTCCAGCCGCCGGTCGATCAGCTCCAACAGCGCTTCGATCCCCTGGCCGGTGCGGGCCGAGATGGCGCAGATATCCTCTCCGTGGGGTAAAATCTCCCCCGCCGGCACCAGGTCGCTTTTGTTGTAGACGTCGATACGGGGCTGTTCTCCCGCCCCCAGCTCCAGAATGAGGTTCTCCACCACCTGGGCCTGCTGCTTCCACTCGGGATTGGACACGTCGATGACATGGAGCAGCAAATCCGCGTACTCCAGCTCCTCCAACGTGGCCTTGAAGGCCTCCACCAGCTGGTGGGGGAGTTTGCGGATAAAGCCCACGGTATCGGAGATCACCACATCCAGCGTGTCGCTGACCGTCAGCAGGCGGGTGGTGGTATCCAGGGTATCGAACAGCCGGTTGTTGGCGGGGATGCCCGCCCCGGTCAGCTGGTTGAGCAGGGTGGATTTGCCCGCGTTGGTATAGCCCACGATGGCCACCACGGGGATCTCGTTTTTCCGGCGCCGGTCCCGCTGGGTGCTTCGGACCCGGCGGACATCCTCCAGGTCCTCCCACAGCTTGTCGATCTTCCGGTGGATATGGCGGCGGTCCGTTTCCAACTGGGTCTCGCCGGGACCCTTGGAGCCAATAGGGCCCTTGCCGCTGGTGCCCGCCTGGCGTTCCAGATGGGTCCACATGCCCGTCAGCCGGGGCAGCAGATACTTGTACTGGGCCAGCTCCACCTGAAGCCGGCCTTCCTTCGTCTTGGCCCGCTGGGCAAAAATATCCAAAATGAGGCCGCAGCGGTCCAGCACCTGGACCCCCAGTGCCTCCGTCAGCACCCGCATCTGGGAGGGGGACAGGTCGTTATCGAAAATGACCATGGTAGCCCCATGGCTACGGCAGAATTCCCGGATCTCCTCCACTTTGCCCTCGCCGATGAAGGTGCGGGGGTCCGGAGAGGTGCGGTTTTGCAGCACCATGCCCACGGTCTCGGCACCGGCGGTCTCCACCAGGGCGGAAAGCTCCTCCATGGTGCCCTCGTCGGCGTTTTCCTCTTTTTTCAGTACCGGCGAGTTCAGCCCCACCAGCACTACTTGGTCTCTGACTTCTTCTGTGTTCCGCATAAAACTCCTTATTTCTGATAGGCTTCCACCACTTCGCCCGTATACATCCGGTGCCAGCCCTGCCCCTCATAATAATGAAGAACAGGCGTACCATCCTTCACACAGGCGGGGTCCAGGTCCTGGACATACACCTTTTTGCAGACCAGCACCCATTCCGCCTCGTCGAAGAAGGGGGCATCCCCGGCACCGTAGCAAAGGGTCAGGCCGCAGGCCTTCACCTTATCCACGTCCCGGCCGCTTTTCGTGCCGCACAGCTGCATGGTGGTCTGCTTATGGCTGGCGGGCAGCACGGACACGGTGAAATAATCGTGGGACTCCATGAACTGATACGTATACCGCTCCGGGCGCACATAGACCGTACACACCGGGATGCTCCACAGACGGCCCAGCTGACACCAGCCGATGGTCATGGTGTTGCAGCCGGACTTGTCTCCGGCGGTGAGCAAGGCGTTTTGACTTCCAAACACCCGGAAGATCTCCGGTGTGAGGCTTTTCAAATCCACAGCGTGCAGTTTCATGGCGTATGCTCCTCCCCGCGTCATTCAGTTACTGACAGTATATGCGCTTTTCCCGAAAATGTAAATAAAAAGGGTCTGCCATTTGGCAGACCCTTTTGTGTGACTGTGTCGGGACTTACTTGTCCAGGCCGAACTTCTTGTTGAACTTGGCAACGCGTCCGCCGGTGTCCACCAGCTTCTGCTTACCCGTGAAGAAGGGGTGACACTTAGAGCAGACTTCCACCTTGATATCCTTCTTGGTAGAACCTGTCTCAATCACATTACCGCAGGCGCAAGTAATAGTAGTCTGCTGATAATTGGGATGGATTCCTTCCTTCATTGCTCTCGTTCACCTCTTTCTTATCCAGCTTACCTTTCACAAAGGCGTCATTTAGTGTAGCATAGTTATTTGTAGAATGCAAGCATTTTTCTATATATTTTTTGTAGAATTTTTTATTTTTCAACTTTTAGAATATTTTGCCGCAATTTGTAATTTTATATTGTGCTTCCTCTGTTTTTTGGTATAATACAATTAATATGTAACCTGGTCAAGGGGATGTGCGTCATGATCCGATGGTCCCTGATGGGAGAATATTTTTCTCTCATACTGCTCGGCATTATTTTTATTCGTTATTACTGCTGTGAGGGCAGAACCGTCTTTTCTCTCAAAAAGAAGGTGTTTTTATTTTGCCTTCTCTCGGCTGCTGCTTCCATTGTTCTGAATATCATCACCGTTGTCACCATTTCCAATCCCGGCAGTATTCCTTTGTGGCTGGGAATGCTGCTCAACAGCGCGTACTTCATCGTTGTCGGCGGCTCCTGTTCCCTATTTGCCCTGTTCATGTTTCTTTTGACACTGGAGCATGTGTATGACCGCCATTGCATCCGGATGGCTTCCAAAGTACTTCTGAGCCTGTATATCGTGTATTTGCTGGCAGTGGCGGCAAACCTTTTCAACGGCTGCCTGTTTTACTATGACGCCGCGGAGCAGTACCAGCGGGGGCCTTTCAACCGCATCGTGTTCCTGCTGCCTATTTTGCAGCTTTGTTTTTTGGGCTGGTGCTACATCCGCAACCGCAGCAGCGTGGGCAATTCCATGGTGTATGTCATGTGGACCATGCCGCCTGTTGTGCTGCTGCTGAGCCTGTTCCAGGTGTTTTATCCCGATTTTTTGCTGAACGGAATGATCAGTGCTTTCGTCAGCCTGATTTTGTTCCTCAGCTTTCAAACGCACACCGGCGACCGGGACAGCCTTACCGGCATTCGAAACCGCAACAGCTTCATGACGGAGCTCTCCCTGCGGGTGCGGGGCCGGCAGCGCATCCAGATCCTGGTGGTGTCCCTGCTGTCCTTTGCCGATGTGAATTTGCAGCACGGGCACAATTTCGGCGACGCGGTCCTGTACGAATGCGCCCGTTACTTTGACCAGCTGTTCCCCCTGGGGCACGCTTTCCGCACCGGAAATGTGACGTTTGCCATTATGCTGCCCTGGACAGATGATGAGACCGCCCACCAGCACCTTCAGCAGCTCCAGAGCCGGTTCCGCGCCCCTTGGATCCTGGGAGACAGATCCTGTCCCCTCTCCTGCTGCATCGCAGACCTCTGCTACGACGGTCACGAAGCCACCGCCATGGAGGTGCTGGAGCAGCTGGAATACACGCTGGCCCGGGCCAAGGAGGAGCGGGGCGTTGTCCGTTTTGATGACACCATCAGCTCCCAGATGCGCCGCCGGCAGGAGATCATCGACATCATGCGCCAATCCATCCGGGACCGCCGCTTCCATGTCTGGTACCAGCCGATTTACTGCTGCCACGATGACGTTTTCTGTTCCGCCGAAGCACTGCTGCGGCTGGATGATTACGAGGGCAATCCCATCTCTCCCAACGTGTTCATTCCCCTGGCGGAGAAAAACGGCATGATCGGCGAGCTCACTTGGATCGTGCTGGAGGAGATCTGCAAGTTTCTCAGCAGCGGCCAGGCGCCGGGCTTAAAGACCGTTTCCCTGAACCTGTCCATGCAGCAGTTGCTGGACCCGGGGCTGGCCGGCCGCATCCAGCGGTATCTGACCGAATACCAGCTCTCTCCCGACTGTTTGAAAGTGGAGATCACTGAGCGTTTTCTTCTTCATGACGCCCAATATGCCAAGCGGCAGCTGGCATCCCTGGCGGCCACCGGCATCCAGATCTACATGGACGATTTCGGCACCGGTTACTCCAATTTGTCCAGTGTGCTGGACTATCCCTTCTCTTTTATCAAATTGGACCGAAGCCTGGTGCTCCACGTGCCGGAGGACCACCGGGCGGAGCTGATGCTCCGGACGCTGCTGACACTGTTCCACAGCCTGGGCAAGCGCGTGGTGGTGGAGGGCGTGGAGAGCGAGACCTTGGCCAACTATCTCAAGCACTGCGGTGCGGACATGATCCAGGGCTTTTACTACGCCGCGCCTATGCCGAAGCAGGAGCTCATCGCTTTTCTCTCCCGGCAAAGCCAACAGCAGAATGCTTAAAAAGCTGCTCCCCATTTTATGGGGAGCAGCTTTTTTACAGCTCTATGGCCTTGCCGGCCTCCAGAAAATACAGCACACGCCGGACCACCGGCCGCTCCAGCACTTTGGCGAGAGCGCGGCTGTACGCCTCCAGCTGGGAACGGTAACTCTCCGCCCGGCGGAGTACATCCTCCCGCCGGAAAACGCGGTCGGTTTTAAAGTCCACCACTGTCAGGCCCTCTGCTGTTTCAAAGCAGCAGTCCACCACGCCCTGGAGCAGGATCTGGTCACCGGACACGGCATCGGGGTCCACTTCCCTGGCGTCCATCAGCAGTGTGAAGGGATATTCCCGCAGCACATGACTTCCCCGGCGGATCTCCTCGGCCAGGGAGCTGGCCAGCAAACGTTCCAGCGCCTCCACGTCCACAGCCTCCGCCTGCTGGTCCGTCAGCAGGTTCCGCTGCCGCAGCCACCGGACCTGGGCCGGTACATCGCCGCCGGAAAAATCCAGGTATTGGAGGACCAGGTGGGTGGCCGTGCCCCGCTCCGCCGGCGTCAGGCCCGCCTGTTCCTGCCGGAACCGGGGTTGGGACAGGGGACGGATATAGGGCGTGTGGACGGCGTTCTCCGCGATCTCCTGGTCCAGGATACGGCCCTTCAGCTGCGTGGCCGTCACCTTGGAGGGAAGGCGGCTTTCCAACTCATAGGGATAGCGGAATTCCAGCAGCGCCGGATCAAAGGCCGCTGTTTCCTTCGCCTGTTCTCCGGCAGACGGCGCGGCGGCCGCGGGATGATTCCGAAACTCCTCGCCGCTGTGGGTAAAGACCTGCCAGGGCGCTGTATCCCCGGTATATAGGCTTTCCACCTGTACATCCGCCAGTGCCCGCAGGGGCGCCGCCTCCGGCCGGCACAGCAGCGGCAGCAGCAGCCATTCGCCAAAGGTCTTGCAGGAGGCCACCGTTTCCGGCAATACCGGGCAGGAGGCCACCGCCGCCAGTTTTTGCAGGCGGCTTTCCGCAAAATACATGGAATCCACCAAAATCAGCTTTTCCTTGGGCCGGGTCATGGCCACATACAAAATGCGCTGCTCCTCCGCCAGGTTCTCCCGGCGGAGCTTGCCTTGAATGGCCTCCCGGGCCAGGGTGGGATATTTGATCTTTCGCTTCAGGTCCACCCGCCGGGGCCCCAGGCCCATGGAGGGATGCACCAGCACCGCCGTATCAAAATCCTGGCGGGAGAAGCTGTGGTCCAGATCCGCCAGGATGACGATGGGGAATTCCAGGCCCTTAGACTTGTGGATGCTCATGAGCCGCACACCGCTGACAGCGGCGGCGCCCTTCGTCACAGGCGCCTGGTCCTGCTCCAAAAGCCGCTGGAGCTGTGTCACAAAGGCAAACAGGCCCCGGTATCCGTTGCTCTCGAACTTCTCCGCGTGGCGGCTGAGGGCAATGAGATTTTCCTTCCGGGTCCCTCCGCCGTCCATGGCGCCGAAGACGCCCAGGATGTTCAGCCTGTTATACAGGTGCCAGATAAAACGGTGGACGCCCATATCCCGGGCCGCAAGGCGCAGCTCCTCCAAAGTCTCCAAAAAGGCACGGCAGTCCTCGCCCCCGTCCGCCAGCACAGCGTCGTAGAAATCTCCCGCCGGGGTTTTGGCCCGCAGCTGCGCCAGACGGTCCGGCGTGAAGCCGAACACCGGAGAGCGCAGCACGGCGATAAGGGGCACATCCTGCCGGGGATTGTCGATGATCTGCAAAAGGCCCAGCATGACGGAGATCTCCATGGTGTGGAAAAAATCTCCGCTCTCCTCGAAGGAGCAGGGAATATCCCGTTCCGCCAGGGCCTGGGCAAAGGCGGCGGTGCGGCTGCCGGGAGAGCGCATGAGGATGACGATATCCTCCGGCCGGCAGGGCCGCAGGGTGCCGTCCTCCCCGGTGACGGGATAGCCCTCGTCCAGCAGCCGGCGGATGCGCGCCGCCACAAAGCGGCTCTCCGCCTGGAGCTTTTTCACCGGCTTTGGATTCTGGGCCGAACGCTGGGCAGCGCAGATCAGGTGAAACTCCGTATCGCAGTCCCGACGGGGCGGATAGTAGTCCGCGCCGAAGTGGAGCGATTCCTCGTCCCCGTAGTCCATATCCCCCATATCCGCGGACAGGATATTTTCAAAGACGAAATTGGCGGCATCCAGAATTTCCTTCCGGGAGCGGAAGTTTTTGGACAGCAGGATCTTCCGCTCCTGCCCCGACTCCGCCTCCTCGTAGTGGCAGAAGCGGTTGTACTTCTCCAGGAAAATCGTGGGGTCCGCCAGCCGGAAGCGGTAAATGCTCTGCTTCACGTCGCCTACGGTGAAAATGTTCTGCCCCTCCCGGGACACTGCCCGGAAAATGGCGTTTTGCACCTCGTTGGTGTCCTGGTATTCATCCACCATGATCTCCTGGTACCGGGCGGCTACCTGCCGCCCCAGCTCCGTGGGGGCCCCCTCTTCCGACACCAGCAGCCGCAGGGCCAGATGCTCCTGGTCGGAAAAATCCGCCGCGTTCAGCCGCAGCTTTTCCGCCTGGTACGCCTGCCCAAAGGCGGCGGTCAGGCCCAGCAGGGCCGACATGGCGGGCGCCACGGCACGCAGGTCCTCCATGGCCTCCGCTCCGCTGACATCCAGCAGCCGGTCCAGCTTTTTCAGGTCACTTTTGCAGTCGTCCCACACCCGCTTCATGGCGGTCACATCCGGGTCATTCTTCCGGCCCCGGGGCGTGGTCAGCCGGGGGAATGTAACGGCAGCGGCGGCACGGCGGCCATCTTCCCACCGTTCCGCCCTCGCCAGGTCGTCCAGCGTTCCGGCGGCCTCGCGGAATTTCGCGCCGTAGCCACTCTCCAGCGCCGGGTCATCCACGGTCCGGTCCGCCGACCTGCGCAGCAGCGCCGCCCAATGGGCGGCCTGGCGGCGGATGGTCTCCAGCAGTGCCCCGGCGTAAGGCGTTTCGTCAAAGTCCTCTCCCAGGCTGTTCCACACCGCCTGATTTTTCAGAAGCCACCGCTCCGGATAGGCGTGGCTCTGGAGCTTTTCATGGACCTCCAGCACCAGCTCCGCCAACGTCCGGTCATCCCGGCCGGCTCCCAGGGTGTCCGCCAGCAAGGTGCCGCCTTCGTCCAAACGCTCATAAAACTCCTCCAGCACCCGGTCCAGCACCCGCTGGCGCACCAGCTGGGCCTCTCCCTCATCCAGCACCCGGAAGTCCGGGGTCAGGGACTGCTGGTCCCCGGGCCGGGGCAGCAGATGGGTGTTTTCCCGCAGCAGCGCCGTGCAGAAGGCGTCCACGGTCTTGATATCCGCTTGGTATACCCGCAGCAGCTGCCGCTTCAAGTGGGCGTCGCCGGGAGATTGAGCCAGGCGCTTGCTGAGCTCCGAGGCGATCTTGGACCGCAGCTCCGCGGCGGCGGCCTTCGTATAGGTGATGATGAGGAAGTCATCCACATTGCAGCGTTCCTCCGTCACATAACGGAACAGCCGCTCCACCAGGACCTTCGTCTTGCCGGAGCCGGCGGCGGCGGACACCAGCAGGGCACCGCCCCGGTTCTCCACCACCGCCTGCTGCTGGGGGGTCAGGGTCAATTTTGCCATGTCAGTCGCCTCCTTCCCGGTCCATCTGGCTCCAGAACTCCTCCTGGGTCACCGGTTGAATGTAATGCAGGTGGTCCCCGTCCCTGCCGTCCTGGAAGTGGCAGGCGCCGGCCCAGTCACAGAACTGGCAGAAGCTGTCCTCCTCGCTCTTGCAGCAGGGGTCGGCGTCGATATTGCCGTCCCGGACCTCCCGGGCGATCTGGTGGAGCAGCTTTTCCACGTACCGGCTCAGCTTTCCCAGCTGGGCGGCGGAGGCGATGCTGCCGGCCACATTGCCATCCCGGCTCACCCGCAGCGGCAGATACCGGGGCTCCGAGAGGGACTCATGCTCCATGGCCTGGAGCACCGCCGGGTCCGAAAGCAGCAGCCCCGAACGGCGCAGCTGCTTTGCCACCTCGCCTGCCAGCTTTTCCGGGGAAATGTTCCGCTCCGCTGACAAAATTTCGTCCCGGGCCGGAAAATACAGCACACCGGCGGGCTCGATGTCCCGGCCGAAATACTGCTTACCCTCCTTTTGCAGGGTAAAGAGATACAGCAGCATCTGAATATCCAGACCCATGCGGACGGAGGCCAAGTCAAAGGCCTTGCGGCCGGACTTGTAGTCCACCACCCGAAGATAGAGCTTGCCGTCCTTCACCCAGCCGTCCACCCGGTCCACTTTGCCGCCCAGACGCAGTTCCCCGTCCGGCTCCGAGATGACCACGGCGGGCAGGGTGCCGCCATCGCCGAAGGACAGCTCGAATTCCAGCGGCACAAAGTCGGAATGGCGCAGTTCCTCCGCCGCTTGGTCCACCACGGCGTAGGCGGTGCTGCGCAGGCGGGAGAACAGGTATTTGAACCGGGTGCTGCGGTTTTGGAAATTGTGAAGCTCCTGGTCCACATAGAGGTCGATGTACTTGCGCACCAGGGCGTGGAGCGTATCCTCCTCGACTTTGGCAAAGCCGCCCAGCGCCAGCACGTCCCGGGTCACATGCTCCAGCAGGAAATGGAGGAACGTGCCGATCTGGGGCGCGTCAAAGGCCGCCGGCTCCCGGGTTTTTGCCCGCAGGCCGTATTCCATGAAGTAGGCGAAGTGGCAGGAGCGCATCCGCTCCAGCCGGGAGGCGGACATGGACACTTGGCTGCCATACAGCGCCTGCACCGCTGCCGGAGACAGCGAGCCCCGCTTCAGCCGCGCCGCCCGCTCCATGGCGGAAAGCTGCGGGGCATAAGCGTCCAAACTTTCCAAATAGTTCCAGAGTGCTCCATGCTGCTCCTGCCCTGCCGCTTCCAGTGCAGGCAGGATCGCTGTTAAGCGGTATTCCTTGTCAGCTGTTTCTGTTTCCACCCGCAGGGCCGGAAACAGGGTCAGCAGCCGCTCCACGACAAAGGCGGGCCGCAGCTCGCCGCCGGATACGTCCGCCATAGGATAGCTGACCCAAAGACCCCTGTCCGGCTGGGCCAGGGCGGCATAGATATTTTGCAGTTCGATGCTCATCTGCTCCATTCCGGAGGGAGAAAGACGGATGCCCCGCTGCGCCAGCTCCTCCCGGTCGTCCTCGTTGAGGATGCCGCTGCTCTGGCCCACGGCAGGCAGCACATGGTCATTGACCCCCAGGAAAAACAGGTATCCCACCGCATGGCGTTCATTGCGGGTGATCTCCGCCACGGATACCTGGTCCAGGGACACGGGAATGGTGCCGATGCTGTACTGTGTCAGAATCTGCCGCAGCAGACGGGTGAACTCGTCCAGCCCGATGGGCTCGTCCCCCAAAATCTCCACAAACTGGTCCAGCACGCCGCACAGCAGCTCCCACAGCTGGGCGGTCTCCTCCGCCTCCTGGAGGCGGCCGCTTTCCGCCTGTCCCCGCATCTGCTCCTCCAGCGTCTGCTGGAGGGACAGCTCCTCCAAAAAGCTGTAAAGTGCATTTACTTTCTCCCTGGCGGTCTCCCCTGTTTTCAGACCTTCCGCCAAATGCAGCAGCGGCTGCCGCACCCGGCGGCGCAGGCTGTTGACCTGGTCCAGCCGCTGCTGGTATTCCTCCTTCCAGGGAGCGCCGTAGCCCTCCGGATTGTCCGTCCAGTCCGTGTCCCGCAGCCACATCTGGCCGTGGACCTGCCAGCGGATGACATAGTTCTCCAGCACATCGCACTCCGCCGGGGTCAGGCCCGCGAGGCCCGTTTTCAGCCAGCGGAACATATCGTCATACTCATAGCCGTTCCCGATGGCCGCCAGCACGCCGGTCAGCAGGGCCAGGGCCGGTTTTTCCAGGATGTCGCTGCGGCGGCTGAGATAGACCGGGATGCCGTACCGCTCAAACACGGTCTCGATGGTGCCCTCGTACTCCGCCATGTTCCGGGCGGCAACCGTGATGTCCCGGTAGCGGCACTTCCCCGCCGCCGTCAATCGCCGGATCTCCGCCGCCGCCTGCTCCACCTCGGAAAAGACGTTGTCCGCCGCCAGCACCCGGATAGGCAGGTCCTGCCCGTCATAAGGGCGGTTCTCGCCAAAGAAATACCGCTCCACATGGGCCAGGGCGCCTGTTCCCTCCCTGCGCAGGGTCTGCACCTCCATGGGACAGCGCTCCTCCCCGCACAGGCGGCGCAGCTGTCCCAGGGTCTTGAGGGACGCTTCAAAAATCTCCTCCCGGCTGTCTGGTTCCCCCAACAGCGTAACGGTGATGGAGCATGCCTGCCGCAGCAAAACGGACAGCACCCGCCGCTCCTGGCCGTTGAAATAGGTGAAGCCGTCCAGGAACACATCCTTCCCCAGCACGTATTCCGACTCCTCCAGGTGGTCCGCCAGCTTGCTCATGCGGTCCCGCTGGTCGAAGCCGGGCCGGGCCAGACGGCTTTCGTAGGCGCCGTACAGCAGGCTCAGGTCCAGGAGCTTGTCATGGGTGGCTCCCTGGATGTCCTGGGCCTGGTCGTAGAGGATGCGGGGCGTCACCTCATAGCTGCGCAGCTCGTCAAACAAATCCAAAAGCTGCTGCAAAAAGGCCGCTTTCTGGGAGGGGCGGCGGTACACGGTCAGCTGGGAGGCTACTTCCCCCAGGGCCTTCTGCATGGTCAGCAGCCGGCCGCCGGCATCCAGCGTCACCTGGGCGATGCCGCCGGTGATGGACAGGACCCGGTCGCTGAGGCGGCGGAAGCTCAAAACCTCCGCGTGGCGGCTGGCAGTGGGGCCGCAGGCATGGCACAGGTCGATCTCCGCCTGGTGGGAGGCATGCTCCGGCACCAGCAGGATCTGGCGGCTGGCATCTCTCAGCTCCGCCACGCGGCGGAGGACAGTCTCGGATTTTCCGGTCTTGGCCCGGCCCATCAAAACGGTCAGCATGGTATGGCTCCTTTCGCAAATTGTCATTTGTGTCATGATACCACATTTCCCGGTCCCTGAACAGACCCGGTTGCCTTTTTCCCCCGGCTGTGCTATCCTGAGAAAAATGTCGAAACAGGAGGTGCCGCCTATGCCGCACATTCCCCAGGGCACCACGGACCAGCTGGAGCTGGAGCTGTTTGAGCCGGCTCTCAAGGCCGCTCTGCTGCCCTCCCCTGATTATGATGTCGCCCGCTGGCTGTATGTGCCCAACCGCTACTCCGAATACCGTTACATCCTGGGAACCCGGGGGAAAAAGCCCCTTATCTGTGTGGGCATCAACCCCTCCACCGCCGCGCCGGACGCCTTGGACCCCACCCTCCAATCCGCCCAGCGCATCGCCCTGTCCAACGGATATGACAGCTTCCTCATGTTCAACGTCTACGCCCAGCGGGCCACCCGGCCGGACGATATGGAGCCGGCCCGGAACCCCGCTCTCCACGCGGAGAACCGCAAGGCCTTCCGCTATCTTCTCTCCCTGTCGGACCAGCCGGCGGTGTGGGCCGCCTGGGGCAACATCATCATGAAGCGGGAGTACCTCATGGACTGTATGCGGGATTTTGCGGCGGACGGCCAGACCGCCGGCGCCAGGTGGTACACCGCCGGTCCCCTGCTGAAATCCGGCCACCCCCATCATCCCCTGTACCTGAAGGGAGACACGAAGCTGCTGCCCTTTGACATTGCCGCCTACGTGGGAACATAACAAAAAATGTCCGGACCGATGGTCCGGACATTTTTGTTACGCTCAAAACAGGGTCATCTGGCTGGTCTCCGCCATGCCGGCGAAGGCCCCCAGGGCTTTGAGCTGTTCGATATGGGTCTTGGAGAGCTTATTGCAGCACATGGAAAACTCCTCGATGGAGATAAACGTCTTGCCTTTCCGCTTTTCCACCGTGTCGATGGCCGCCGTCTCACCCAGGCCGTGGACCGCCGTGAAGGGCGGCAGCAGGCCGTTTTCCGTTACCTTGAACTTGGTGGCGTCGGACTCATAAATGTTGATGGTGTCAAAGTGGAAGCCCCGGAGATAGAATTCGTAGCAGACCTCCAGGGTGGTCATCAGGTCCTTTTCCACGGCGGAGGCGTCCTTGTTGTTTTCGATCTCCCGGATCTTGCGCTTCACCGCGTCCTTGCCGGCGCAGCAGTACTCCGCGTCAAAGGCCTTGGCCCGGACGGAGAAGAAGGTGGCGTAGAAGGCCAGGGGCTCGTGGACCTTATACCAGGCGATGCGGAAAGCCATCATCACGTAGGCCACGGCGTGGGCCTTGGGGAACAGGTAGCCGATCTTCGCCAGGGATTCGATGTACCAGGCGGGCACATCGTGGGCCTCCATGGCCTCTACCCAGCCCTCGTCAAAGCCGCCTTTTTTCACCTTGCCCTTACGGACCTTCTCCATGATCTTGAAGCTCATCTTGGGGTCCAGGCCCTTGGAGATGAGGTACAGCATGATGTCGTCGCGGCAGCCCACGGTCTCCAGAACGCCGGCCGTGCCGCTGACGATCAGGTCCCGGGCATTGCCGATCCACACATCGGTGCCGTGGGAGAAGCCGGAAAGGCGCACCAGGGTGTTGAAATCCTTGGGCTGGGTGTCCATGAGCATCTGCCGGGTGAAGCGGGTGTTGAACTCCGGAATGGCCACGGCGCCGGTGGGGCCCAGCAGGTCATCGTTCTCGTAGCCCAGCACCTTGCTGGAGGTGAAGATGGACATGGTGTCCGGGTCATCCAGGGGAATGGAGTGGGGGTCCACGCCGGTGAGGTCCTGCATCATGCGGACCATGGTGGGGTCATCGTGTCCCAGCATGTCCAGCTTCAGGATGTTGGCCTCCATGGAGTGGTATTCAAAATGAGTGGTGATGGTGTCGGAATCGTCGGCGTCCGCCGGGTGCTGGACGGGGCAAAAGTCCTCCATGTCCTTGTCGTCGGGCACCACCACCAGGCCGCCGGGATGCTGGCCGGTGGTGCGGCGGACGCCCACGCAGCCCAGAGTCAGGCGGTTCTCCTCCGCCCGGCCTGCCACGATGCCGTTTTCCTCCAGGTACTTTTTCACAAAGCCGTAGGCGGTCTTCTCCGCCAGGGTGCCGATGGTGCCGGCCCGGAACACCTGGGTCTCGCCGAACATCTCAATGGCATGGCGGTGGGCACGGGCCTGGTATTCACCGGAGAAGTTCAGGTCGATGTCCGGCACCTTGCCGCCGCCGAAGCCCAGGAAGGTCTCAAAGGGAATGTCGAAGCCGTCCTTGATGTAGTTTGTGCCGCAGACGGGGCACACCTTGTCTGGCATGTCGGCGCCGCAGCCGTAGGAGCCATCCAGAATGAATTCGCTGTTTTTACAGTTGGGACAGCGGTAATGGGGCGGCAGGGAGTTGACCTCCGTGATGCCGGACATATAGGCCACCAGGGATGAGCCCACAGAACCACGGGAGCCTACCAGATAGCCGTTCTCCAAAGAACGCTGCACTAATTTTTGGGCGGACATGTACACCACGTCGTATTTACCCAGGATGCCGCCCAGCTCCACATTCAAGCGGTCCACGATGAGCTTGGGCGGGTCCTCGCCGTACAGGCGGTGGACCTTTTCCCACACCAGGCGGTTCAGATCCTCCTCGGAGTTTTCCAGCCGGGGCGGGAACAGCTCACTGGGCAGCAGCTCAAAGGTCTCGATCTGGTCTGCCACCAGGCGGGTGTTGGTGACCACCACCTCATAGGCCTTTTCCTCCCCCAGATAGCTGAACTCCTTCAGCATCTCATCGGTGGTCTTGAAGTAGATGGGCAGAGGCTCATTGGCGTCCGGGAACTTTTTGGAGGCCAGCAGGATATGGCGGTACACCTCATCCTCCGGTTCCTGGAAGTGGACGTCGCCGGTGGCGCAGACGGGCTTGTCCAGCTCCTCGCCCAGGCGGACGATGGTGCGGTTGAATTCCCGCAGCTCCTCCTCCGATTGGACATCGCCGTTGCGGAGCATAAAGGCGTTGTTGCACAGGGGCTGGATCTCCAGATAGTCGTAGTAGTCCGCGATGCGCTTGAGCTCCTCCCAGTCCTTGTGGTCCGCCACAGCCCGGAACAGCTCGCCCGCCTCGCAGGCTGCGCCCACAATGATGCCCTCCCGGTGCTCGTTCAGCAGCGTCTTGGGGATGGTAGGCACCCGCTTGAAATATTTCAGGTTGGAGGCGGAGATCATCTGGTACAGGTTTTTGAGGCCCACCTTATTCCGGGCCAGCAAAATGATGTGCTTGGGGAAGCGGTTGGTCTTGCTGCCTAAGGGACGCAGCTTCTCCATCTCCTTGTTCACCGCCTGGAGGGTATGGACCCCCCGCTCATGGAGCATCTTCCAGAAGGGGATGAGCATATAGCCCACGGTGGCGGCATCGTCACTGGCCCGATGGTGGTTGAACGCCGGCAGGTCCAGATGCTCCGCCACGATGTCCAGCTTGTACTTGCCAAGGTCCGGCAGCAGGTTCTGGGCCAGGATAAGGGAATCCACATAGGTAGGGTGAAAGTCCAGGCCCACCTTTTTGCAGCCGGCCCGGATAAAGCCGATATCAAATTCCGCGTTGTGGGCCGCCAGAGGGCGGCCGTTCACGAATTTTAAAAAGTCCGTCAGGGCCTGCTTCAGCTGAGGCGCGTCCTTCAGCATGTCGTCCGTGATGCCGGTGAGGCCGATGATCTCCGGTGTCAGGCGGCGGTTGGGGTTCACGAAGGTCTGGAACCGCTCGGCGATCTCCCCGTTTTTCAGCACCACGGCGCCGATCTCCGTAATGGCCTCCCGGTCTACTTTCAGTCCGGTGGTCTCAATATCGAAGCACACAAATTCGTCGTCCAGGCCGCAGTCCAGGCTGCCGTGAACGGCCACCCGGTCATCCAGGTTGTTGACGAAATACCCCTCCACGCCGTAGAGGATCTTGATCTTGCCGTCAGCCGCGTGCCAGGCGTCCGGGAAGGACTGGGCTACGCCGTGGTCCGTGATGGCGATGGCGGGATGGCCCCAGCGGATGGCCTGCTTGATGACCTTCTTTGTGTCCGTCAGGGCGTCCATATTGCTCATCCGGGTGTGGAGATGCAGCTCCACGCGCTTTTCCGGGGCGGTGTCCTTGCGGCCCTCGTGCTGGATGACGTTGATGTGGTAGGGATTCAGCTGGATGTCCTTGCCGTCCCAGGTGGGCTCCATCTTGCCCTGCACCAGCAGCCACATATCCGGCTTGATGGCTGTGCCGAACTGCTCCGCCTCCTTGGCGGTGAGGTTTTTGTGGACGGTGACGGAATTGGTGTAGTCCGTCATTTCAAAGGTCAGCCGCCACATGCCGGGACGGCGGGTCTCCGTGCACTCGGCGGAGAACACCTTGCCGCTGACGGTGGCGTTGCCCATTTTCAGATCCAGCGTCTTCATGGGCACCGGCTTCGTCTTGATGGGCTTGCCCAGCAGCACCTTGTCCACCGCCGCTCCGCCATCTTTCCCGCCGCCGGAGGGCGCCGTCTGAGGCACCGCTGCCTTGACAGGCTCCGGCAGCTTGCAGGTCAAGTCGATGTCCACCTGGCGGAAGCCGTAGACCGCCCGAATCATCTGCTTCAGATCCTCCAGGTCTTCGGCAGACATGGCGGTCCGCACCGTCAGCTGCATGGAAATGGACATGGTGCCCTGGTCGATGGAGGCGCCGGTCAGCTCCGCCCCGGCCAGCTTCAGCCGCAGCGCGCCGGACAATTGCAGCTCCGCGAAC
The DNA here is from genome assembly GCA_004558115.1 of Clostridiales bacterium. Lineage (GTDB taxonomy): Bacteria > Bacillota > Clostridia > Oscillospirales > Oscillospiraceae > Oscillibacter. The sequence goes on from SFDT01000027.1 coordinate 20,123, forward strand.
ATATCAAAAAACGGGATATTCTTTGCCATGGAACTTCCTCTCTCGTCTATGGTCACAGCATAGGAACAGGGCTGCGGCAATTTTTCTGCCGCTGCCCTGTTTTGCTATCACAGCTGGTCGATCTCCGCCATCAGGGCGTCCACAAGCTGTTCCTGGGGCACCTTGTAAAGGATCTCTCCTTTGCGGAACAACAGGCCCTCGCCCTTGCCGCCGGCAATGCCGATGTCGGCGGCGGAGGCCTCGCCGGGGCCGTTGACGGCGCAGCCCATCACCGCCACGGTGATGTTCTTTTTGCAATTTGCAAGCCGCCGCTCCACCTCCTCGGCGATGGGGATGAGATCGATGCGGGTGCGGCCGCAGGTGGGACAGGCGATGAGGTTCACGCCTTCTTTCCGCAGCCCCGCCGCCTTCAAAATTTTATGGGCGGCGTAGATCTCCTCCACCGGGTCCGCCGTCAGGGTCACCCGGATGGTATCACCGATGCCCATGCACAAAAGGCCCCCAATGCCCATGGCGGATTTCACCATGCCCATGGAGGGCGTGCCCGCCTCTGTGACGCCCAGGTGCAGGGGATAGTCCGTCTGCTGGCTCAAGAGGGTGTATGCCTTCATGGTCAGAGGCACATCGGAGCACTTCACGGAAATGCAGATGTCGTCGAAATCAAACTTATTCAACAGCTTCACATGGCCCATGGCGCTCTCCACCAGAGCCTCCGCCGTGACGCCGCCGTATTTGGCCCGCAGCTCCTTTTCCAGGGAGCCGCCGTTGACGCCGATGCGGATGGGAATGCCCCGGCTGCGGCACTCATCCGCCACGGCCTTTACGTTTTCCTCGGCGCCGATGTTGCCGGGGTTGATGCGGATGGCGTCGATGCCCCGCTCCGCGCAGGCCAGGGCATATTTATAGTTGAAATGGATGTCGGCGATGAGAGGGATATCGATCTGTTCCTTGATCTTATCCACCGCCTCCGCCGCGGCCTGGTCCGGGATGGCCACCCGGATGATCTCGCAGCCGGCAGCCTCCAGCTGTTTGATCTGGGCCACCGTGGCGGCCACATCATCCGTTTTGGTATTGCACATGGACTGAATGGACACAGGGGCACCGCCACCCACAGCCACCTTTCCCACCATCAATTTCTTTGTCATAACAGCCTCCTACCGGAATATCTGAAAAACGTCCTTTACAGTGATGAGCAGCATAAAACCCATGAGCACCACGAAGCCCGCCGTGTTGATGGCGGCAGCGTATTTGCCGGGCACTTTTTTGCGGAAAAGCGCCATGGACACGGTATCCACCGCCAGGAACAAAATGTGTCCGCCGTCCAGGGCGGGGATGGGCAGCAGGTTCATCACCGCCAGGTTCACGGCGATAAGAGCCGCGAAATTGAGGATACTCTCCACCGCCTCCCGGGTGCTGGCGGAGGTCTCTCCGATCTCCACCATGGAGTGGACGATCTCCACCGGGCCGCCCACATCCTCCACGGAGGCCTGGCCGGTCACCAGCATTTTCAGGCTCAGCCGCACCACCCGCACATAGTCGATGGTATTCAACCAAGCGTTTTTCAATTTACTGCCCACCGTGGCCTTTTCCGCCACATCGGCGGCACGGTAAATGCCGTAGCCCTGGTAGTCCTTTCCCACCATATCCGTGAAGGTGGACCACTGCAAGCCGTTCAGGGTGACTTTCTCCCCGTTCCGCAGCACCACCAGGTCCAGGTCCTGTCCCCGGCTGAGGCTCAGCAGCAGGTCCACATCGCTGTACAGGTATACCCGCTCGCCGTTGATGGACCAGAACACATCCCCTTCCTCCAGGGCCGTGCCGTTGACCGCCTGAAACTCCGGGGCCACACCGGCCACCGCCGGAATTCGGAAGCCCTGGGCGGAGCTGTACAGCAGTACCAGCAGCAAAAAGCCCGTCAGGAAATTCATGAAGGCCCCAGCGGCGAAAATGATGAACTGCTTCCAAAATCCCTGGCGGGACAGGGCGCGCTCATCGTCCGAGTCGTCCTCCTCCCCCTCCATGGCACAGAAGCCGCCGATGGGCAGCGCCCGCAGGGAATACTGGGTCTCCCCCTTTTCCCGGCTCCAGACCTCCGGTCCCATGCCGATGGAAAATTCGTTGACCCGGACGCCGCAGGCCTTGGCCGCCAGAAAGTGGCCCAGCTCATGGACCGCGATGAGAATGCCAAAGACCAGGACTGCCGCCAGGATATAAATGATCGTCATGCAAAGTCTCCTATATCAATTGCCCAGCACGCTCCGCCGGGCCGCGGCATCCGCCGCTAAGATCTCCTCCAAAGAGGGATTCTGCACCACCGGGACCTCCGCCCGGGCTTTGGCCACCAGGCGGGGAATATCGTGGAAGCCGATGCGGTCCGCCAAAAACAGCCCCACCGCCTCCTCATTGGCGCCATTCAAAATGGCGCAGGCGGTGCCGCCCTCCGTGGCCGCCTCCTCGGCAAGGCGCAGGCAGGGAAAGGCCTCCCGGTCCGGCGCCGCAAAGGTCAGGGGCGGACAGGTCAGAAGGTCCAGGGGCTCCGCCGGGTTCACCCCCCGGTTGGGATACGTCATGGCGTACCGGATGGGCAGGCGCATATCCGGCGTGCCCAATTGGGCCAGCACCGCGCCGTCCCGGTACTCCACCAGGGAGTGGACGATGGACTGGCGGTGGATGACCACGCTCACCTGCTCCAAGGGCAGGCGGTAGAGGCGCATGGCCTCGATGACCTCCAGGCCCTTGTTCATCAGTGTGGCGCAGTCCACGGTGATCTTGGGGCCCATTTTCCAATTGGGATGCTTCAAGGCGTCCGCCTTCGTCATTTTCCCCACTTCGCCGTAGGTCATTCCGTAGAACGGCCCGCCGGAGCAGGTCAGGATGAGGCGCTTGATCTCCCCGCGGTCCGCGCAGCCCTGGACGCACTGGAAAATGGCGGAGTGCTCGCTGTCCACCGGCACGATCTCCGCGCCGCAGCGGTCCGCCGCGTCCATCACCAGCCCTCCGGCGCAGACCAGGGTCTCCTTGTTGGCCAGGGCAATGCGCTTTTTCGCCTCGATGGCAGCCAGGGTAGGCCGCAGGCCCACCATGCCCACCACGGCGGTGACCACCGTGTCGGCCTCCGGGGCCGTGGCCGCCTCCGTCAGGGCGTCAAAGCCCCCCAGGACCTTTGTCTCCGTGTCCGCCAGGCGGACGGCCAAATCCCGGGCCGCGCTTTCATCCGTCATGACCGCCAAGCAGGGATGGAACTGACGACACTGGGCCTCCATCCGCTCCACGCTGGCGTTGGCCGTCAGGGCCGCCACCCGCAGCCCCATCTGCTCCGCCACGTCCAGGGTCTGGCGGCCGATGGAGCCGGTGGAGCCTAAAATCGAAATCGTCTTACTCATACACGTATCTTATTTCACAAAGCTTAAAATTATCTCAAGGACCGGCGTCACGAACAACACGCTGTCGAACCGGTCCAGCACGCCGCCGTGCTCCAGGAACAGGTGGCCGTAGTCCTTGATGCCGAATTCCCGCTTCAAATAGGAAAAACTCAAATCACCCAGTTGGGCCACTACGCCGCACAGCAGAGCCAGCAGTAGCATGATACCATAGCCAATGCCACAACCGCCGAACCATCGGTCCATAACAAGCACGAATATCTCACCGCACACCACATTGCCCAGCAAGCCTCCAATGGAACCCTCCACCGTTTTTTTCGGACTGACCAGAGGCGCCAGCTTGTGTTTGCCAATTGCCATGCCCGTGAAATACGCAAAGGTGTCACAAGCAAAGCTGAGAATAAAGGGCAGCAGTAAAAATGCCCGGTGATAGCCGCTCTGCACCATCCGAATAAAGGCGGAAAATGCGTAAGGGATGACCACGACCGTACAAATCCCCGCCATGATTTGGGCGGCATTGACCGTCTTTTCCTTCAAAATCTCCGTGTCCAAAATCGCAACAAAAAAGATCAGAAGTATCTCCAGCACACAGTAAAACGGGATATACCGTGGTGCGAAAAAATACAAAAGCATGGGCCAAAGCCCCGCTTGTGCCATCACGAGGCCCAGGCGGCCGCCGCGTTTTGCGCCGCCGGTTACACAATATTGCAGCTCATAGGCCGCAATGGTGTTCAATACCGTCAGCGCCGCTACAAGAATGATTGGTGATGCCGCCAGCACTACATACAGCAAAAGAGGGATGCCCACGACGGAAACGAGGATTCTTGATTTCATAAATCAACCTTCTCTCTGTAAAGGGTCACTTCTTCACGCCTCCAAACCGCCGGTCCCGGCTCTGATAGGCAGAAATGGCTTTATCCAGCTCCGCCTCGTCGAAGTCCGGCCACAGTACATCCGTGAAATAAAACTCCGAATAGGCGCACTGCCACAGCAGGAAATTGGAAAGCCGCAGCTCGCCGCTGGGACGGATGATGAGCTCCGGGTCCGGGATGCCCCGGGAATCCAAATACCCGGAGAACATGGCATCGTCCAGCTCCTCCGGTTTCTTCTCCCCCGCCGAGCAGTCGGCGGCAAACTGCCGCACCGCCCGCAGGATCTCGTCGCGGCCGCCGTAGTTCAGGCACACGTTGGCCTGGAAGTCCCCCTCCGGCAGGTGGGCGGAGATCTCATCCGTCTCGTGGGCCAGGGCCCGCAGCTCCGGGGAAATGGGGGTCATGTCGCCGAAAAAGTGGAGGCGGATATGATCTCGCTCCATGGTGTCCACCGCTTCCAGCAGATACCGCTTCAAAAGCCCCATGATGGCCGACACCTCGCCCTCGGAGCGCTTCCAGTTTTCCGTGGAGAAGGCATACACCGTCAGATACTGCACGCCGATGTTCTTGCAGTAGGTGGCGATGCGGCGGAAGGTCTCCGCTCCCGCCTTGTGGCCGGCGGTCCGGGGCAGGCCCCGCTTCTGGGCCCAGCGGCCGTTGCCGTCCATAATAATCGCAATATGGCGAGGCGGGTCCATTGCCCGCCCCGCCGTATTGGTGGTGTTCACAATGTCAGCCATCAGACCGCCATCAGTTCCTTTTCTTTTTTGGCCAGGAGCTCATCCAGTTTCTTGCAGCTGTCATCGGTCAGCTTCTGGAGGTCCTTTTCCGCCTGCTTCAGATCATCCTCGGTGATCTCGGACTTCTTCTCCAGCTTCTTGAAGCTCTCCATGGCGTCCCGGCGAATGTTGCGGACAGCCACCTTGCCGGCCTCGGCGTACTTGCGGATCTGCTTGACCAGCTCCTTACGGCGCTCCTCCGTCAACTGGGGGAAACTGAGGCGGATGCAGCGGCCGTCATTCTGGGGATTGATGCCCAGGTCGGAGTTCTGGATGGCCTTTTCAATGGATTTCAGCGCCTTGCTGTCCCAAGGAGAGATGACCAGGGCCCGGGGGTCGGGAGAGGAAATGGCGGCGATCTGCTGGATGGGGGTGGGGCTTCCGTAATAGTCCACCATGATCCGGTCCAGAACGGCGGCGTTGGCGCGGCCGGCGCGGACGGAAGCAAAGTCAGCGGCCACAGAGTCGATGCTCTTCTTCATTTTTTCTTCGTATACTTTGTATTCGTCTTTCAGCATAATGGGGTCCTTCCTTTCACATTCGTTCTGTTATGGGAATCGCTCACGCGCGAAGATCACTCTTTGACGATGGTGCCCACATTCTCGCCGCACAGGGCGCGGATGATGTTGCGGGGATCCTTCAGGGCAAACAGCAGCACGGGGATGTGATTGTCCATGGAGAGGGACGTGGCCGTGGTGTCCATGACCATCAGGTGCTGGGCCAGGACCTCATCGTAGCTGATGGTGTCGTACTTCACGGCGGTGGGGTCCTTCACAGGGTCTGCCGTATACACGCCGTCCACGTTTTTGGCCAGGAGGATGACATCGGCGTTGATCTCCGCCGCCCGCAGCACAGCAGCCGTATCCGTAGAGAAATAGGGGTTGCCGGTGCCGGCGCCGAAGATGACCACACGGCCCTCCTCCAAATGCCGGATGGCACGGCCGCGGATGTAAGGCTCGGCAATGGCACGCATCTCAATGGCGGTCTGGACCCGAACGGGAATGCCCTTCTGCTCGCACACATCCGCCACAGCCAGGCAGTTCATGACGGTAGCCAGCATGCCCATGTGGTCGGCACGGGTGCGCTCCATCTTGCCACCGCTGTTCTTGGCGCCCCGCCAGAAATTGCCGCCGCCCACCACCAGGCCCACCTGAACGCTCATATCCAGGCACTCCTTGATGACGTCGCAGACGCTTCCAATCATTTCAAAATCAAGGCCGGTATGCTTGTCGCCGGCCAGCGCCTCGCCGCTGATCTTCAGCAGCACGCGCTTGTAAACAGGTTTTGCCATAAGAAAAACCTCCGTCTGTTTCGCAGATTTTAACGTTTATATTTTAGCGTATTTTTCCGCGCTTGCATAGGGGGTAAACGAGATTTTCCCGAAATCTCTCCTTTGCCGGCGGGAAACCTGTATCCAAGATAAAAACACATCCACCGGCGTAGCCGGTGGTTGTCATCAGACGGGCATAGCCCTTTGTTCCTCGCGGACGCGTTAACGCGTAATACGGTCTGCCAATT
>SFDT01000066.1 GCA_004558115.1 Clostridiales bacterium
CCAGAATGCCGGACAGGGAGAAGTCCCCGGCCACGATCAGGTCAAACACGAAGATGAACACGCAGATGCCCAGCACCAGCCAGGACAGGGTCTTGCCCAGCTGGGTCAGCTTCTTCTGCAGGGGGGTCTCCTCCTGCTCCGTCCGGGCCAGGACGCCGGCGATCTTGCCCATCTCCGTGTCCATGCCGGTGGCGGTGACCACCATGCGGCCCCGGCCGTAGGCCACGGTGGAGCCCATATAGGCCATGTTGCGGCGGTCGCCCAGGGTCACCTCGCCGGTAAGGGCCTCCGGGGATTTGGAGGAGGGGACGCTTTCGCCGGTGAGGGCGGCCTCCTCAATTTGCAAAGAGGCACAGGCCAGCAGCCGTCCGTCGGCGGGGACCGCGTCCCCGGCCTCCAGCAGGACGATGTCGCCGGGTACCAGGCGGCTGCTCTCCAGCTCCGTGACGGAGCCGTCCCGCAGGACCTTGCTGGTGGCGGCGGTCATGGATTGCAGGGCCTCGATGGCGGCCTCGGCCTTGCTCTCCTGGACCACGCCCAAAACGGCGTTCAGCAGCACCACTGCCAGGATGATCAGCACCTCGGTGAAGGGCTCATGGGACAGGTAGTTGGTGACGGCGGACACGGCGGCGGCGGCCATGAGGATCAGCAGCATGGGGTCCTTCAGCTGCTGGATGAACCGCTGAAGCAGGGTGGCCTTGGGGGCCTCCCGCAGGCGGTTGGGGCCGTACTGCCCCAGGCGGGTCTCCGCCTCCCGGCCGGACAGGCCGGTCTCGGCGGCGTGCAGGTCCTCCAGGACCTGCCGGGGGGATTGGTTGTACTCCTTGTGCATACGCTTCACTCCTTATAATAGGATCATACCCGCCGGAGGAAAATAAAAGACTCATGCACAGGCAAAGCCTATGCATGAGTCTCATTCTTTCAAAGCAGTCCGGGCGCAAAAGCGCCGTTCTGACGAAACTGCCTAACCCCAGGGCGGGGCGGAATTACTCCCTCACAGCGGTATTCAATTGGGGGTATTATACCAGACCCGGCCCCCTGCGTCAAGTAAAGGATTTGTAAAGTGCTGGGAAACCGGCACCGAAAACGTTCACAGAACGTTCACAGGAAACCGGCACTCTGCCTATTGACGATGGAGTACAATGGTGGTAATATTTAGCCTGCTAACATTTAGGGTGCTAAACATTAAAATCTCAGGAAAGGAGCAGACTATATGAGCTGCATGAATAAACCCGAGCTTATCGGCCCCCTGCTGGGGTACTGCAACCACCGGGCCTATCAGCGGATGGAGCAGAAGCTGCGGCGCTATGGGGTCACGCCCATCCAGTGCCGGTCGCTGACGTATCTGCACCGGCAGCCGGGCCCCGTGACCCAGAAACAGCTGCAGCAGCATCTGGCCGTGAAGCCCTCCACCGTCAACGGCATCGTGGACCGGCTGGTGGAAAAGGGGATGCTGACCCGGTCCCCGGGGGAAAAGGACGGCCGGTGCCGCATCCTGCGGCTGACGGAGGCCGGACAGCAGTTTTATGACGACTTCGAGTCCATCACCCGGCAGATCGAGGACCTGATCCACCGGGGCATGGATCCCCAGGAGACGGAGACCCTGCGCCGGCTTCTGCTGCGGGCGGCGGACAATCTGACATCGGAGGAGGACAACGCATGATTCGGAAATTAGCCCCCTATACCAAGGGGTATCGCGTCTGGATATTCCTGGGCGTGCTGTGTTCGGCAGGCGAGGCCGTGCTGGAGCTGCTGCTGCCCAAGGCCATGAGCCAGATCGTGGACGTGGGCATCGCCAACGGCGACAAGGCGTACATTCTGGCCACGGGGCTGAAAATGATCCTGATGGCCCTGGCGTCCCTGGTGATGGGCGTGGGCGCGGCGGCCCTGGCGGCCAAGGCCGGTATGGGCTTCGGCGCCAACGTCCGGGCCGCGGAATATGCCCAGGTGCAGAGGTTCTCCTTTGCCAACATCGAGCGGTTTTCCACTGCATCCCTGATCACACGGCTCACAAACGACGTCTCGTCGGTGCAGATGACCCTGATGATGGGCATGCGGATGCTGGTCCGGGCCCCGGTGATGCTGATCACCGCCCTGGTCATGGCCCTGACCATCAGCCTGCAGCTGAGCCAGGTGTTCCTGGTGGTGCTGCCGCTTCTTCTGCTTCTGGTGGCCATTGTCATCCGCTATGTGGGGCCGTTTTTCACCGCCCTGCAGAAGTCCACCGACGACCTGAACCTGGTGGTGCAGGAGAACCTCAACGCCATCCGGGTGGTGAAGTCCTTCGTCCGGGAGGACCGGGAGCAGGAGAAGTTCACCCAGCGCAGCGAGACCCTGCGGCAGACGGCGGAGCGGGCCTTCAGCTTCGTGGTGCTGTTTGTCCCCCTGGTGACCCTGATCATGGGCGGCACCATCATGTCCATCATGTGGCTGGGCGGCCACTATGTGGCCGGGGGCACCATGCTCTCCGGCGACCTGATCGCCTTCTTCACCTACGCCTCCGAAATCCTCATGTCCCTGATGATGGTGGCCATGGTGATGATGGTGCTGACCCGGT
>SFDT01000028.1 GCA_004558115.1 Clostridiales bacterium
CCTGGCGGCAAAACGCTTGTACGCGCCTGACGGCGCGGCTCGCCGCTGGCTCGCGCGAAGTCACCGGGAAAAGCCGGTGCGGCCTTATTCCTCCGGCTTGACCAGGGCGATGTGCAGCTCGTCCAGCTGCTTTTGGGTGACTTCGCTGGGGGCGCTCATCATCACGTCCTGGGCGTTTTTGTTCATGGGGAAGGGGATGATCTCCCGGATGGAGTCCTCGCCGGCCAGCAGCATGACCATGCGGTCCACGCCGGGGGCGATGCCCGCGTGGGGAGGCGCGCCGTAGGTGAAGGCGTTGTACATGGCGGGGAATTTGGCCTTCACGTCCTCCTCGCCCAGGCGGACCAGCTCGAAGGCCTTGATCATGATCTCGGGGTCATGGTTCCGGACGGCGCCGGAGCTGAGCTCCACGCCGTTGCACACCAGGTCGTACTGGTCGGCGGTGATGCTCAGGGGGTCGATCTCGCCCCGCTCCGCCTTCAGCAGCACGTCCAGACCGCCGGAGGGCATGGAGAACGGGTTGTGGCAGAACTCCAGCTCGCCGGATTCCTCACCGATCTCATACATGGGGAAGTCCACGATCCAGCAGAAGGCGTACTGCTCACGGTCCATGTGGCCGGGGACGGCGGCCCCCAGGGTCTTCACCAGCACGCCGGCGGTCTTCTGGGCGGCGCCCAGGCTGGCGGCGGACAGGGCCACGAAATCGTTGGCCTTCAGGCCCAGGGCGGACACCACGGCGTCCTTGATGGGGCTGACGAACTTGGCGATGCCGCCCAAGATCTCGCCCTTCTCGTCCAGGCGGAACCAGTAGGGCTTGCCGCCGGAGACCACCTCCACGTCGGCCAAGGTCTTGTCGATGAACTTGCGGGTCTCATGGAAGTCGCTGACCACCACGGCCTTGACGGTATTGCCCTCGAAGGGACCGAAGCCGCACTGGCCCAGCACCTCCGTGGCGTCCTGCACCGTCAGGTCGATGCGCAGGTCCGGCTTGTCGGAGCCGTACTTCTCCATGGCCTCCCGGTAGGGGATGCGGGCGAAGGGGGCGGAGGAGGCACGGTCATAGGTGCCGTACTGGGCAAAGATGGGAGGCAGCACGTCCTCACACACGGCGAACACGTCCTCCTGGGAGGCGAAAGCCATCTCCATGTCCAGCTGGTAGAACTCACCGGGAGAGCGGTCGGCACGGGCGTCCTCGTCCCGGAAGCAGGGGGCGATCTGGAAGTAGCGGTCAAAGCCGGAGGTCATCAGCAGCTGCTTGAACTGCTGGGGGGCCTGGGGCAGGGCGTAGAACTTGCCGGGGTGGTTCCGGGCGGGCACCAGGTAGTCCCGGGCGCCCTCGGGGGAGGAGGCGGTGAGGATGGGGGTGGTGATCTCCAGGAAGCCGTGCTCCATCATGGCCTTGCGCAGGGCGGCCACCACGTTGCACCGCAGGACGATGTTCTTTTTCACGGCGGGGTTCCGCAGGTCCAGATAGCGGTACTTCAGCCGCTGGGCCTCGTCAGCCTCCCGGCTGCGGTTGATCTGGAAGGGCAGCTCGTTGTGCTGGCAGCGGCCCAGGATCTCCACCTTGGCGGGGACCACCTCGATGTCGCCGGTGGGGATCTTGTTGTTCTTGGAGTCCCGCTCCCGGACAGTGCCCTCCACGGAGATGGTGGACTCCTTGGTGATGGCCTTGAAGGTGTTCACCATGTCCTCGGTCTCGGCGACGACCTGGGTGGTGCCGTAGAAGTCCCGGACCACCACGAAGGCCAGGCTGCCGGAGACCACGCGGACGTTCTCCATCCAGCCCACGATCTTGACGGCTTTGCCTGCGTCAGAGAGCCGCAGCTCCCCGCAGGTATGGGTACGATTCTGCATCATAGTGTATTCGTTCCTTTCCTGTTAGAAAATCATTTGAAGTCGTATTGAACAAAAGCGATTTAGAAGGTGCCGCCCCAGTAGGGCAGAGCCGCCACGCGGTAGGAGAGCCCGGAGAAGGGCAGGGTATCCCAGATCTCCGCAAACTCCGGCTGGGGCAGACGCTCGGCGGGGATGCCGCCCTCTCCCAGCCGGTCCAGGACCGCCTGGAGGAGCCGCTCGTGGTACTGCTGCCATTCCTGGCCGTGGGCGGTGAGCCCCTGATAGCCGGAGAAGTACACGGTGTTGGAGGGCGGGACCTCCAGCCCCAGCTCCTCCGCCAGCGATTCACACAGCACCAGACGGCATACCGCATCCACCGCCTCGTCCAGGGGGGTGCGGCCGCTCTGCTCCAGCATCATGGAGCCAAAGTGGGAATGGTTGTACGAGCTTTCCGTGGCCACCAGTGTGGGCATGAACTCCCCGGCGGTGACCTCCCGTCCGGAGACGGTCATCAGCACGGTGTCCGGCTCCACTTCCAGCAGCTCCCGGCAAAGCTCCAAAGGCTCCAGCTCCAGCGTCAGCCGCTGGGCGGGGTCGATGAGCCGGGCCAGCATGGCCGCCGCCGCGCCCCGGCTGAGGGCGTCACCGCCCCGCAGCGTGCCGTATTGGTCCTTTCCGCCCAGGACGCCCCAGCGATAGAACTGAAGGATGTCCTGGTCACAGCAGTCCGGCACGGCGTAAACGGCGTTGCGCTCCGGCAGGGAGGTGCCGGCGGCCTTCACCACGGCGGAGAGCAGGTGGAAAAACGCGGACCGGCAGCAGGCGTCTGTGGGCGTTTCCCGGATGCTGGCGTAGACCGTGTCCTCCGCCAGGGCGGAGAGCTGCTCCCGCAGGTAGCCGTCATAGGGGGTCCACCAATCGGCGCCCTTTAAGGAAATGGGCTCGAAATAGTCCAGGGTACCGTCGGTGAGCAGCCGGTGGAGCCGGGCGGAGATGACGATGATCTGCGCATGGCTGAGGCCGCTGGAGGGCAGGAAATGTTTGCTGTCCACTCCATCCATCAGCCCGGCCCGGCAGCAGGTGGCCGCCGCTTCCTCGCAGATGGTGCCGGGGGTGTCGGTGAACGCCCGGTATTCCCGCATGGGCGGGATGAGCCAGTCCGCACCTTCCGCCGCCAAGGCGGACACAGGCAGCAGCGTCAGGAGCATCACCAGAGCCAACAGCGCGGCAAAAACGCGGTATTTTTTCATGAATAACACTCCTAATCGTATAATCATAGAATAATATTACGATTTGGATTCAACAAACGGCGTGATTTCACACAGTTTGACTCCCCTAGCCTGGGCGGTGCGGCGTTCGTTAGCCCAGGATGACGGCGCCCTTTTCCTTCTCCGCCAGACCCGCCTTGATGCGGTAGATGGTGGCGGCGGGCTCCAGCTTTGTCTGCTCGCCGGTTTGCATGTCCTTACAGGCCACCACGCCGGCGTTGATCTCGTCCTCGCCCAGGAAGATGACATAGGGGATGCCCAGCTTGTCCGCGTAGGAGACCTTCTGCTTGAACTTCTTCTCCTCGCAGTGGAGCTGGGTGCGGATGCCGTTTTCCCGCAGGGCCGTGGCCAGGGAGATGGCGGCGGTGAGGTCGTCGGTCATGGGCAGAATGAGGACATCGGCGGGGGCGGTGGGCAGCTCCGGGTTCAGCATGCCCTGCTCGCCCAGCACGTAGAACAGCCGGGTCAGGCCGATGGAGATGCCGGCGCCGGGGAGCTGGCGGTCCGTGTAGTACTCCGCCAGATTGTCATACCGTCCGCCGGAGCAGACGGAGCCGATCTCCGGGTGGTCCAGGAGGGTGGTCTCGTAGACGGTGCCGGTGTAGTAGTCCAGGCCCCGGGCGATGGTCAGGTCCACGGCGAAGTTCTCCGCCGGGACGCCGAAGGAAGCCAGGTATTTCACCACGGTCTTCAGCTCGGAGAGGCCCTGGTCGAACATCTCATTACGGCCCTGATAGCCCTCCAGTGCCGCCAGGACGGCATCGTTGCCGCCGCCGATGGCGATGAACTTCAAAATTTCGTCGGCGTCGGCCTCACTGACGGCGAAATCCTCCACCAGGATGGCCTTCACCTTTTCGGGGCCGATCTTGTCCAGCTTGTCCACGGTGCGCATGATGTCGCCGGATTTCTCCGTCAGGCCCAGCATGGCATAAAAGCCGTTGAGGATTTTCCGGTTGTTCACCCGGATCTGGAACCGCTTCAATCCCAGGGTAGAGAAGGTCTTGTAGATGATGGCGGGGATCTCCGCCTCGTTGATGATGGACAGCTTGCCGTCGCCGATGATGTCGATGTCCGCCTGGTAGAACTCCCGGAAGCGGCCCCGCTGGGCCCGCTCGCCCCGGTAGACCTTGCCGATCTGGTAGCGGCGGAAGGGGAAGGAGAGGTCGTTGTAGTGCAGGGCCACGTACTTGGCCAGGGGGACCGTCAGGTCGAACCGCAGGGCCAGGTCCGCGTCGCCCTTCTGGAAGCGGTAGATCTGCTTTTCCGTTTCACCACCGCCCTTGGCCAGCAGCACATCGCTGGATTCAATGACGGGGGTGTCCAGGGGGGTGAAGCCGTACAGGGAGTAGGTGCGGCGGAGGACCTCCATGATGCGCTCCATCTGCTGCTGGGGCGCCGGAAGAAGCTCCATAAAGCCGGACAGCGTCCGGGGGGTCATTTTCGCCATAGTGATTGTCTCCTTTTATGAAGATGTATAAAAAACAATGCTCCCGTCCCAAGGCTTTTGGGACGAGAGCGAAAATCGCTTCGTGGTGCCACCCAAATTCGGGGCGCAAGGCCCCCTTTGGCCTCCTTTGGTACGGGGAGGGCGCCGTGGGCGTTTCCGCCCCCGCTCCGCCGCTGTCCTTCGTCCAGGCCGGCCGGGGCGCTCTCAGCGCTGCGTCCCTCTCTGTGGGCCGATGATTGGAGTACTGCTGCGGCATCGTCGCGGTATGAACGATTGTAGGCGTTTTCAGCCGGGTTGTCAAGCGATGGGACGGGTGGAGGGATTCACGATGCACCGCCAGTCCAGATCGCCCCGGGCCAGGCCCAGCACCAGCATCTCCGCCGTGGCGATGTTGCTGGCGAAGGGGATGTTGTTCTGGTCGCACAGCCGGGAGATATAGGACACGGCGCCGGCCATTTTCTCGTTGCTGGGATCGTTGAAGAACAGGACGAGATCGAACTCATTGTAAGCGATGCGGGCACCGATCTGCTGGCTGCCGCCGTGGTCATAGGACAGGAAGCAGTGGACGTTGAGGCCGGTGGCATCGGCCACCATATGGCCGGTGGCGTTGGTGGCGTAAATGCTGTGCTGGGAGAGGATACCGGCATAGGCGGTGCAGAACTGGACCATCAGTTCCTTTTTGTTATCATGGGACATGAGAGCGATGTTCATTGGCAGAACTCCTTTCTTCTCCATTATTTGATCCGCAGCAGGGGCACGCGGACGCCCTGGATGCGTTTTGCAATGTTGCGGTAGGCGGAGGCGGCCATGCCGCTGTCCGCCAACAGAAGGGGCACGCCCCGGTTCAGGCACAGGGGCAGGGCGTCATCCTCCGGCACCACGCCAAGAAGGGGCAGGCCCGCCTTGTCAATGGCGTCGTCAATGGTGGCGTGCATACTCCGGAGCAGTTTTTTCCGCACCCGGTTGACGATGAGATGCAAAGACCCGGTGGGGAAGCGGCTGAGCTCCATGACGGTGTGCTGCGCGTCCCGCAGGGAGGAGGCGTCTGTGCAGGTGACCACCACGCAGCGGTCAGCGGCGCAGGTGGCCAATTGGAAGCCGGAGCCGAGGCCTGCCGGCGCGTCCAGCAGGCAGTAGTCGAACCGCTTGCGGATCTCTCCCAGCAGGGCCGCCATCTGCTCCTGGGTGACGGGGCGGCCACGGGTGCGGACCGGCGCCGTCAGCAGGTACAGCCCCGGAATGTGGGAATGCTCCACGATGGCGGTGTCCAGGTCGCAGCGGTTCTGGGCCACGTCGGAAAAATCCATGAGGGCCCGGTCGCTGAGGCCCAGCGCCAGGTCCAGATTCCGCAGGCCGATGTCGCAGTCCAGACACAGCACCCGCTTGCCGCTGAGGGCCAGCGCGGCGCCGGCGCCGGCCACGAAGGAGGTCTTGCCCGTGCCGCCCTTGCCGGACACCACGGCGATACATTGTCCAGGGGATGTCATGGAAGGCCTCCTTACCACATTTTTGTCCTAACGCTTCCCATTCTCTTATTATAGCGGATTCTTCTTGATCTTTGCAAATGGTCTGGGATATTTTTTTGGCGTTTCTTTAATTTTTTTGATAAAAACCAGCCGGTGAGACACATCAATTCCCGGAATTTGGTAATTTTCCGTCCGGACCAGCTGCCCGCCCAGGGTCTCGATGGCGTGGGCGGCAGAGCGAAGCTCCTCGTCGGAGTCCACAGCCTTCATGGCAAGAAACCAGCCGCCGGGCTTCACCAGGGGCAGGCACAGCTCTGACAGCAGCGGCAGAGCGGCCACGGCCCGGGAGGTGGCGATGTCAAAGGACTCCCGGTGGGCGGCGGCAAACTCCTCCTCTCTGGCGTGGACACAGTTCACATCCCCGAGGCCCAGGTCGTCGCAGACGCCCCGCAGAAAGTCGATGCGCTTGTTCAAAGAGTCCAGCAGCGTCAGGCGGATGGAGGGCTCCAGAATGCGCAGGGGCATGCCGGGAAAACCGGCGCCGGTGCCCACGTCCACCACGGTTTTGTTTTGGAAATCCGCCAGCTTCAAAAGGGCGGCGCTGTCCAAAAAGTGCAGCGTGGCAATGTCCGCCGGCTCGGTGATGGCGGTGAGGTTCATGACCTTGTTGGTCTCCACCAGCGCCTCGGCGTAGCGCAGCAGGGCGGGGACGCCCTCCCCGGGCAGGCCCAGGGAGGCGAGACCGTCACGCAGGAGCTGTTCCATCACTTCTGGTCTTTCAGCAGGTCCCGGATCTCCGTCAGCAGCTTTTCCTCGGCGGAGGGCTCGGGGGGAGCGGGCGGCGCGGCGGGAGCCAGCTCCGTGACGCCGTCCACATCCAGCACGGCCTGCTTCAAAACGATCTTCCAATCACTGAAGTTGATGCCGCCCACCAGCATGGAGACGGCGGGCATGATGATGTCGTTGACCAGGGAGGTGGAGATCTTGCCGAACGCGCCGCCGATGATGACGCCGACGGCCATGTCCATCACATTGCCCCGGGCAATGAATTTTTTAAACTCTGCGAAAAAACCGGTATCTTTTGCCATAGCGGATACCTCCTTGTGTTTTTGAAATCGCTTCTTTGGCAAAACCTTGCGCCGCAAGGGTTTCCGGGCGCAGACCCGAATGGAGCCCATAGAACGGGGGAGATTGAGGCTTTGGTGGTCCCGAGGGGCTGCCACGGGCTGGAGAACGGTATAATATGGAAAATATTGCTATTTTCTCTGCTTACTTCTTGGGGACCAGCACCTTGGTGCCGCCCATGTAGGGCCACAGGACCTCGGGGATCTTCACGGTGCCGTCGGCCTGGAGGTTGTTCTCCAGGAAGGCGATCAGCATGCGGGGAGGCGCCACGCAGGTGTTGTTCAGGGTGTGGCACAGCTGCATCTTGCCGTTTTCATCCTTGTAGCGGATGCGCAGGCGGCGGGCCTGGGCGTCGCCCAGGTTGGAGCAGGAGCAGACCTCGAAGTACTTCTGCTGGCGGGGAGACCAGGCCTCAATGTCGCAGGACTTCACCTTCAGGTCGGCCAGGTCGCCGGAGCAGCACTCCAGCTGGCGGACGGGGATATCCATGGAGCGGAACAGCTCCACAGAGTACTGCCACAGCTTCTCATACCAGTCCTTGGATTCCTCGGGCTTGCAGACCACGATCATCTCCTGCTTTTCAAACTGGTGGATGCGGTACACGCCCCGCTCCTCGATGCCGTGGGAGCCCTTCTCCTTGCGGAAGCAGGGGGAGTAGGAGGTGAGGGTCTGGGGCAGCTTGTCGCTGGGGATGATCTGGTCGATGAAGCGGCCGATCATGGAGTGCTCGGAGGTGCCGATCAGGTACAGGTCCTCGCCCTCGATCTTGTACATCATGGCGTCCATGTCCGTCTGGCTCATGACGCCCTCCACCACATTGCCGTGGATCATGAAGGGGGGGATGCAGTAGGTGAAGCCCTTGCCGATCATGAAATCGCGGCCGTAGGCCAGGACGGCCTCATGGAGGCGGGCGATGTCGCCCAGCAGATAATAGAAGCCGTTGCCGGAGACGCGGCCGGCGGCGTCCATATCAATGCCGTCAAAGCTCTCCATCAGGTCCACATGGTAGGGGATGGGGAAGTCGGGCACCACGGGCTCGCCGAAACGCTGGACCTCCACGTTGCAGGAGTCATCGGGGCCCAGAGGCACGGAGTCGTCGATGATCTGGGGAATGACCAGCATCCGCTTGTGGAGCTCGGCGTCCAGCTCGTTCTCCAGCTTTTCCAGGTCGGCCAGACGCTGGGCGTCCTCGGCCACTTCCTTCTTCACAGCCTCGGCCTCGGCCAGCTTGGAGGGGTCCTTCTTGGCCTGGCCCATGAGCATGCCGATCTTCTTGGACAGGCTGTTGCGGGCGGCGCGCAGCTGGTCGGCCTCCACGATGGCGGCGCGGCGCTTGGCGTCCAGCTCGATGACCTCGTCCACCAGGGGCAGCTTCTGGTCCTGGAACTTTTTCTTGATGTTTTCCTTGACGACGTCGGGATTCTCCCGGATGAACTTAATGTCTAACATACATATTTCTCCTCAATTTCATGTATTGAAAAATGCAAATGTTTCACGTGAAACATAGGTCTTACTTGTTCAAAACCGCTTCCTTCAGCTGTTCGTACCGCTGGGCGGGCGCTGTCACCTCGGCGCTTTCCTTGGGCAGGCAGGTGATGAGGTCCTCGTCCTCCATCCGCTGCATGGTGGCAAGACAGGCATCATAGTTTCCGGCGGAGAACTGCTGCTGGAGGGTGTACAGGGCCAGCATGGCGTCTGTGACTTTCCGCTGCTTGCCGGCAGCGTCCTCCTGCTCCTGGAGCTGCTTTTCCAGGTCGTCCACCTGGTCCTTGGCGTCATCCAGTTCCTCTTGCAGCTGAATGACCTTGTCCTGGACTGCCTGCACCTCCTGCATGGCGGAGACAGAGCTTTGCAGCTTGCCCAAAGCCTCCGTATTGCTGCGCTGGTGCATCAGGAACGACAACGCCATCAGCAAAAACGCCACAATAAACAGGATCATGATATAGATAACAACGGGCTTTTTGCTGTGGGACTCCTCCTGGGGCAGAGGGGTCTCTTCGCTTTCGCCGCTGCTGCGCTTTTCCAGTTTCATAATTTGATTAGGTCCTTTCTTGGGATTTCTTCACCCGCAGGAGGGCCAGTGCCTCCAGCAGGTCGTTGAGGTCGTCCAAGCCGTAGTACTCCAGCTCGATGCGGCCTTTTTTCCGGCCGTTGACGATCTTGACGCCCCGCCCCAGCTTGGAGCTCAGGTCCTTTTGGGCCTCGGCGGTGTAGTCCACACCGGTGGGTGCCGGTTTTTCCGGCTTTTTCTCGGCGGAAAGGCGCTTGGCCAGGGCCTCCGTCTGCCGGACGGACAGGCCGCCTGACACCACGGCCGCGGCGGCGCTCTCCTGCACGGCGGGGGACAGGGGCAGCAGGGCGCGGGCATGTCCGGCGGAGAGCTTTCCCTCCTCCACCAGCTTCCGCACGGAGGGCGTCAGACTCAGAAGCCGCAGGGCGTTGGTGACGGCGCTGCGGGACTTGCCCACCCGGGTGGCCGCCTCCTCCTGGGTCATGTGGTAGGTCTCGATGAGAGACTGGAAGCCGGCGGCCTCCTCCATGGGGTTCAGGTCCTCCCGCTGGAGGTTTTCGATCATGGCCAGCTCGGCGGCCTTGCGGTCATCGGCCTCAATGACGATAACAGGCACTTCGGAAAGACCCGCCAGCCGGGCGGCCCGCCAGCGGCGCTCACCGGCGATGATCTGGTAATAGCCGGAGGCCAGCTTCCGCACCGTCAGGGGCTGGATGATGCCGTGCTCCTGAATGGAGGCGGCCAGCTCCGCCAGGGAGGCCTCGTCAAAATACTTCCGGGGCTGGGAGGAGCAGCTCTCCACCTGCGAGATGGGAAGGGAAAGAGAGCCGGTGGTCTCGGTTTTCAAAACGTCGTCGCCCAGCAGGGCGCCGAGGCCCCGGCCGAGACCGGAGGGCTTTTTGGATGCCATGCAGATCCTCCTTTCGGATTCAGGCGTTCTGTTTTTTCAAAAACTCCGCGGCAAGGGCCGTGTACGCCTCGGCGCCCCGGGAGGTGCGGTCGTAAGCGGTGATGGGCTTGCCGTGGCTGGGCGCCTCGGAGAGGCGCACGTTGCGGGGAATGACGGTGGCGTAGACCTT
This sequence comes from Clostridiales bacterium, assembly GCA_004558115.1. Classification (GTDB taxonomy): domain Bacteria; phylum Bacillota; class Clostridia; order Oscillospirales; family Oscillospiraceae; genus Oscillibacter. The sequence continues at coordinate 10,236 of SFDT01000028.1, forward strand.
GCCGGGGAAGTAGTGCTTCACTTCCTCCGCCACCTGGAGGGCCAGATTGGTCCGGCCGTCGAACATGGTCAGCAGTACGCCCTCCAGCTCCAGCCGGGGATTCAGGGACCGGCGGACGATGCGGACGGTGTTCATCAGGTCGCTGAGCCCCTCCAGGGCGAAATACTCTCCCTGGACCGGCACCAAAATAGTGTCCGCCGCGCAGAGGGCATTGAGGGTCAGCAGCTCCAGGGAGGGAGGGCAGTCGATGAGAATGAAATCATACTGGCCGCTGACCTGGGCCAGGGCCTCCTTCAGCAAGAATTCCCGGCGCTCCATGCCGATGAGCTCGATACCGGCGCCGGCCAGCGCCTTGTTGGAGGGAAGAACGTCGCCGAATTTGGTGCGGACCAGAGCCTCCTGGGCAGGAATGTCGCTGATGAGCACGTCGTATATGCCCTTGGACACCGTCTTGTCCACGCCCATGCCGGAGGTGGAGTTGGCCTGGGGGTCAAAATCACACAGCAGCACCCGCTTGCCGCACTCCGTCAGCGCCGCCGTCAGATTCACACAAGTGGTGGTCTTGCCCACGCCGCCCTTTTGATTCACGATTGCGATGGTTTTTGCCACGCAGGCACCTGCTTTCCTTTCAGATAATGGCGTTTTTACACACGGATACATTATATCAAGGTGCATAGTGCCTTGCAAGGATAAATGTGAAAAAGTGCAAAAAAAGAAAGGGGAGCGTTCCCGTGAAAACGCATAAAATGCGCAGGGTTCATCGCTGTGTACCGATAAAAAAACCGGGAATGTTTCACGTGAAACATTCCCGGTTTTTTTGCTTCTTATACCAACAGCAGTCCGGTGCGGGGAGGCAGCCGCAGGGAGACAGCGCCGCTGGGGGCGGGGAAGATGCGGCCTGTCAAAAGGTCCACGGCGGTTTCCTTGGGCCAGGGCAGGCAAAGCGCCTCCGGCGCGGTGCCCGCGTTCACCACGGTGACGGTCCGGGCGCCCTCCAGCTCCCGGGAAAAGGCCAGCAGGGGGCCGCTGGCGTACAGGTACTGGATGGTGCCGCGGCGCAGCTCCTGCCGCTGCTGGCGCAGCGTGCCCAAGCGGGTGAACCAGGCCTTCAGGCTCTTGTCCTCATGGCCCCAGGGATAGCCGCCCCGGTTGAAGGGGTCCTCAAAGCCCTCCATGCCGGCCTCGTCGCCGTAATAGACGGTGGGGGAGCCGGGGAAGGTGAACAGCACCAGCGCCGCCAGCTTTACCAGGGCGGTGCCCTTTGCCCGCTCCTGGGGGCAGAGGCGGTAATGGGCCCGGTCGTCCTTGCTCTGGGGCACGTGGGCGGCGCCCAGCACTGTCAGGATGCGGGGCGTGTCATGGGTGCCCAGGAAATTCATGGCGGAGTAAAAGGCGGCGGGGGGATAGTTTTCCCGGATGGTCTCCATGGCCTCCCGGAAGTCCTGGGCGCTGCCGCCCTGGAGATAGGCCAGCAGGGCGGTGCGGAAGGGATAGTTCATGACGCCGTGAAGCTCCTTGCCCTGGAGGTAACGGCGCCGCTGGGAGTATGCGATCTTTGTGCTGGCGTCCTCCCACACCTCGCCGATGAGGATGGCCTCCGGGTCTGTCTCCTCCACGACGGCGCGGATCTTCTCAATGAACCAGTCCGGCAGCTCGTCCGCCACATCCAGCCGCCAGCCGGAGGCGCCGGCCCGGAGCCACCGGCGGATGATGGAGTTTTCGTTTTCGATGATATAATCCACATAGCCGGGACAGTCCTCCCGGACCGCCGGCAGAGTCGTAATGCCCCACCAGGAATCGTATTCCCGGGGCCAGGGATGGAAGGAGAACCAGTCGTAATAGGGGCTGTCCTGGCTCTGGGCGGCGCCCAGAGTGGGATAGAAGCCGTCTTCATTAAAATAGAGGCTCTGGGAGCCGGTGTGGTTGAACACGCCGTCCAAAACCACCCGCATCCCCCGCGTCTTCGCCTGGGCGCACAGGGTGCGGAAATCCTCCTCCGTGCCCAGCATGGGGTCGATCTTCGTATAATCCGCCGTGTTGTAGCGGTGGTTGGAGGCGGATTCAAAAATGGGGCACAGGTACAGGGTGGTCACGCCCATGTCCCGCAGCTGGTCCATCTTGCTGGTGATGCCCGCCAGCTGGCCGCCGAAAAAGTTCCGGTTGCGGATCTCACCGTCAGGGTCCGGCCGCCACTCGGGAATGTCCTCCCAGTTTTCCTGGATATAGCGGTTTCCAATGAGGCCGTCGGGCTCCGGGTCCGTCAGACGGCAGAAACGGTCTGGAAATATTTGGTAAGTTACGCCGGCGCCGAACCATTCCGGTGTGGGGCTCTCCCGGTACACGGTCAGCTGCCAGGACTCCAGGCCGCCGTCGCTGCGGTAGCCGGTCCGGTCCAGAACGCAGCCGGAGCCGTCCTCCCGCCACAGGCGGAAGTGGTACCACACCAGCTCCGGCTCCGCGGGAGCCGGCAGCGTCAGGGAAAACAGGGTCCGCTCCTTCTCCGGACCCAGGGGCTCCAGCTCGTGGGTCTCCTCCTGGCCGGCGAACTCCCGCCGCAGCACCAGGGCGCAGTGGGTAAAGGCCTCGGCGGTCAGGGGGCGGCAGCGGAAGGTGACGGCGGTGGAGCAGGTGACGGCGCCGAAGGGGTCCTTGCACAGGATACAGCGGGGGTCGTATACAAAGGGTTCACTCATAGGAAAACCGCTCCTTATTGCATCAGTTGATTTTCGCCGAGGATGGCGGTCCCGATCTCATCGGCGGAGAAGTAGGCGTTGAGGATGTTCACGGCGGTGGAGGCCAGGGCGCTGCCGGAGCCGCCCTGCTCGATGACGATGGAGACGGCGATCTCCGGGTCGTCATAGGGGGCGAAGCACACGAACACGCCGTTGTTTTCCGTGTCCTTGTTGACCTGGGCGGTGCCGGTCTTGGCGCCGGCGTCCACCACGCAGTCCTTGAAGTAAGGGGCCAGGGAGCCGGTGGTGGTCAGGTCGTGCATACCCTTTTTCACGGCGGTCAGGGCCTCGCCGCTGATGTCCACGGTGTTTTTGGGGTCCGTGTTGCCCACGGCCAGCACCTGGGTGTTGTCGTAGGACTTGACGGCCTTCAAAAGGTGGGCCTCGCAGTGCTTGCCGCCGGAGACCAGGGTGGCGATGTAGTTGGCCAGCTGGATGGGCGTGAACAGGTAGCTGGCCTGGCCGAAGGCGGCCCAGGGGGCCTGGTTCTCACCGGCCTTGTTCTGGGCCAGGTTGCCGGCGGCGTCGCCGATCTCAATGCCGGTGTGCTCGCCCAGGCCGAAGGCCGTGGCGTATTCGTTCAGCTTGTCCAGTCCCAGGTAATAGCCCATCTGGGCGAAGAAGTAGTTGCAGGACACGGTGATGGCCTCGGAGACATTGATGCTGCCGTGGTTGCCCCGGGAGGAATTGTAGATCCAGCAGTTGGCGTAGCTGTTGGGGTCGCCGGGATAGGTCCAGTGGCCGGTGGTCTTGAGCTTCTGGTAAGGGGTGATGATGCCCTCCATCAAAGAGGCCACAGCCGTCAGGGGCTTAAAGGTGGAGCCGGGGGCGTAGGTGCCCATGGTGGCCCGGTTCCACAGGGGCTTGGCCAGGTCCGTGGAGAGGATGTTGTAATCCTGATTATAGGTGGAAAGGTCAAAATCCGGATAGGAGGCCAGGGCCAGCACCTCGCCGGTGCCCACCTTGATGACGACGGCGCCGGCGCCCCGGGTGGTGTTGCCGTCCTTGGCGCTCATGGCGGACACCGTTTCCGCCAGGGCGTCCTCCACGGATTTTTGCAGGCTGAGGTCAATGGTCAGCTCCACGGTGTTGCCGGGCTGGGGCTCTTTTTCATAGTACTCGCCGGTGATCTTGCCGTCGGCATTGGTGGAGACGATGCGCTTGCCGTCGGTGCCCTTCAAATACGCCTCAAAGGCCAGCTCCACGCCGGAGCGGCCGATGCGGTCGTTGTAGCCGTAGCCCTTGTCCTTCAGCTGCAGGTATTCCTCCCGCCAGATGGGGCCCACTGTGCCCAGGATGTGGGCGGCGGAATCGGTCTGATACTCCCGGACGGAGGAGGTGGTGATCCTGGCGCCGGCATAATTGCCGTCGTTCAGAAGGGAGATCATGGCGCTGTCAATATCCTCCACCATGGCGTAGGCGGTGGTGCTCACCAGTTGGCGGATGGACAGCTCATACTGCACGCCGATGACCGACCGGGCGTCGGACAGGGAGAAGGAGCTGGGGATCTCGTATTTTTCCCGCAGCAGCTCCACCAGGGAGCCCGCGTCCAGCCCCAGGCTGTTCAAAAGCTCCTCGGTGATGCCGTCGGGGGAGAGGTTGGTGGACACCCGCTTCAGGTCCTTTTGCAGAAAGTCGGCGAAGCGGCTGCGCTGGGTGTCATCCAGCTTGTCCAGCGTATAGGAGAAGGGAGCGGTGGAGGTGATGGGCAGATTGTCCGTCCAGCCGACCTGCTGGGACTGGCACAGCTTGATGAGCCGCAGAATGGCCAGGTTCTCATCGTCCTCCTCACTCAGCAGGCTGGAGTCGAAGGTCAGGTTGTAAGAGGAGCGGCTGGACACCAGCTCCCGGCCGCTGCGGTCTGTGATAACGCCCCGGGAGGCCTCCACCGTTTCCACCCGGGTGATGGTGCGGATGGATTTCGCCAGGTAATAGTCGTGCTGGTTGACCTGGATATTGTACAACACGCCCACATAAATGACCAGTGCCGCCGACAGAAAACCGGCCAGGGCCAGCAGGCGTTTGGAGTTGTTGGGAGAAGATTTGTGGTCCATGGGAGCTCCTTAATCGTCCAGGTGCGTGCGGCGGTGGACCGCCGAAAACAGCAATGTCGCGGGAATGGCCAGAGGCAGGCTCACCAGCAGCTCCCGGCAGCAGACAAAGGCGCCGGTCCCCCAGGCCGATTTTTCCCGGGCCCACAGCAAAAAGCAGTGAAAGGCGCCGGTCAGAACAAAGCCCAAGGCGGTGACGGCAAGGGAGCACAAAAAGCCGGCGGGCAGCCAGCTTTGGGCGATCAGACTGGCGCACAGGCCCACCAGGGGAAAAACAAGCGTATAAAAGCAGGGCAGAGGCTCCGGCAGCAGCAGGTCGCACATCACGCCCACGGCCAGGGCGAACACCGTGCCGGGCACAGGCCCCTCGTAGGCGGCGGGGATGGCCGCCAGCGCCGGATAGAGAAATGGGATGACGCCCCAGACCGTGAACCGCTGGAGCACAAATGCCTGGACAAAGAAGCACAGTGCGGCGGCCGCGGCATACAGGGCCCACTTGAAGATGGTTTCGTTGCGCGCCAGCAAGGCACGGCCTCCTTTCAAAAAGAAACTGTTTCAAGCAGAGGAAAATGAAAACGCGGCGGAGCCGGGTTTGAATAGAGTGGACTTTCCCAAAGGGGCCCCCGCCGGAAGCCAGCGAAGTGGTTCCGGTGGGGAAGACGAGGAGGAAGGGAACGGGATGAAAACGCGGCGGAGCCGGGTTTGAATGAAGTGGACTTTCCCAAAGGGGCCCCCGCCGGAAGCCAGTGAAACGGTTCCGGTGGGGAAGACGAGGAGGAAGGGAACGGGATGAAAACGCGGCGGAGCCGGGTTTGAATAGAGTGGACTTTCCTCCGAGTCATGTGACGATGTCAAAGGACTTGATGATAAACACCTCGCTGAGGGCGTCGAAATCCGCCGCCGGAACGATGACCGCGTAAGACGCGGCGCCGGACTCGTCCTTCTGGACCTCCTCGATGGTGCCGATGACCAGGTCGGAGGGATAGTAGCCGCCCAGGCCAGAGGTGACCACCAGGTCGCCGCCCAGCAGCTGGCAGTCCGCCGGCAGGTAATCCAGCCGCAGGCGAGCCTCCTCCATCAAAGAAAAGTCGCCCTGGGCCAGTCCCAGGTCCTTGGTGCGGAACACCTGGGCACCCAGAGAGGTGTCCGTGTCCACAACGGTCAGCACCCGGCACCAGTTGGTACCCACCTCACTGACGATGCCCACCAGGTCGTTGGTGGAGGAGACCACGCAGTCGCCGGTCTCCACCCCGTGAACGGTGCCCCGGTCCAGGGTCAATGAGGAGGTCCAGTTGGTCACCGTGTGCTCGGTGATGATGGCGGCCTCCAGCTCCAGCTCATATTTCTGTTCCCGCAGGTTCAGGCGCTCCCGCAGGAGCTTGTTTTCCTGGCTGTCCTTCTCCGCCTGCCGTGCGGCGGCCTCAAGCTCCGCGTTGCGCTTGCGCAGGGCCTCGTTTTCCGCCTCCAGCGCCTGCACGTCTTTAAAGTAGGCCTGCTTTTCATTGAACCAGGAGGCCACGGAGGTATAGGCGGAGCGGAAGGGAGAGGCCAGGGTCCCCGCCAGGTTGGCCAGGGGGGAGGAGGTATTGGAGAAAAAGGACATGGCGGCCAGCGCCACGGAGATGACCGCCGCGGCGAACAGCACCCAGATGCCATGGTCCTTCAAAAACTTTTTCAAAGCAAAGCCTCCTGAAAATCAGAAAATCACGCAAAAAAGCGGACGCCGAACCGCTCCAGCATCCGGCTCAGCCGCATGACCGGCAGGCCCATGACGTTGAAGTAGTCGCCGTTGATCTTTTCCACTAGCAGCGAGCCCTTCCCCTGGATGCCGTAGGCGCCGGCCTTGTCCATGGGCTCGCCGGTGGCGATATAGCCCAGCAGCTCCTCCCGGGTGGCGGGGCGGAAATAGACCTCCGTGGTCTCCGTCTCCGTCAGGGAGCGGTCCCCCTGCCGGACGGTGACGCCGGTGCAGACGGTGTGGTGCCGGCCCTGGAGGGCTGTCAGCATCCGCAGGGCCTCCGCCTCGTCGGCGGGCTTGCCCAGGCGCGCCTCGTCCAGAAACACCATGGTGTCGGCGGTGATGACGATCTCCTCCGGCGTACACAGCTTTGATGCCGCGTCCGCCTTTTCCCGGGAGATGTAGGCCACCACCTGCTGGGGGGTGAGGCCGGCGGGGAAATTTTCCTCCGTCCGGGGCACCCGGATGTCAAACTCCGTGATGCCGATGTTCCGTAGCAGCTCCTGCCGCCGGGGGGAGCCGGAGGCCAGTACGATGTGTGCCATGGCCGCCCTCACTTTCCCGTGGAGCCGAAGCCGCCCCGGTCGGGGCCGTCCAGATGCTCCGCGCGGGTAAAGGTCAGGGGGGGCTGGTTGCGCACGATGCGGAACTGGCAGATGCGGGCGTTTTTCTCAATGGTCACGTCCCGGGTGGCGTAGACGGGCATCCGCCACTGGTCGTTGTCGCCCCGGTAGGACCCGTCCACCACGCCCATGGAGTTGGTCTGCAAAATGCCGTAGTTTTTAAAGGTAGAGCTGCGGGGGACGATGTGGGCCTCGTAGCCCTCCGGCAGAGCCATGGCCACCCCCAGGGGGATGAGGCGGAATTCGCCCGCCTTCAGGGTGACCTCCTCGGCGGCGTGGAGGTCGATCCAGTCGGATTTGCCCGCCACGGCGCACAGCTCGTCAATGCCGTCCACAAAGTATTTTACCTTGATTTCTTCCATGCAAAACTCCAAAATCAAATACGATTTGTATAATATCAAATAAATTATACTATTGGTTTCTAAAATGAGCCTGAAAACGGCGCTTATTCCACGCCCCGCTCATAGAGACCCCGGGTGAATTCCCCGGAGGCGGCGGCTCCGGCCTGGTAGTCCCGGAACACCCGGAGGCACTCCTCCGGTGTCTCCGTGGTGAAGCGCAGGCGGGCAAAAGACAGGCCCAGGCGGCGGTACTCCGGCCGGTCCGCCAGCCACAGCACCCGACTGTTCTGGATCTCCGTCCGGTGGCCGTAGGCCGGCAGCAGGGGAAAGGCGGCGCCGGTGCGGTCCGTCAGGAAATTGGGGCGGTCGCAGCGGCAGGCTCCGGCGTTTTCAATGAGGCAGTTCTCCGTGATCATCAATGGCAGGCGGCCGTACACGATGGCCTCCGCCGGAAGGCACTTGGGCAGGTCCCGCAGCTGGGCAAAGCGCAGCTCAAAGGACAGGCAGGCGGAGGAGAGGCCCTTTTTCCGCAGGTAGTCCAAAGACCGGCCGTTGAACACGTTGAGGCCGTAGTCGCCGTAAACGGCAAGGCCCGTGTCCCGCACCAGGGACAAATGGCCGATGTTGCCCGCCAGCACGGCGGTGACGCCCAGAGCCTTGGCGTGGTCCAGCCAGCGGCGCAGTTCTGCTTCATCCCGGTCCCGCCACACCCGGGGCAAAATGGCGCACCACTCCGTGTCCGCCTCCGGCAGCGCGGTAAAGGCGGCCAGCAGCTCCAGGGGCACATAGACCCGGGCGGGGCACAGGGCCAGCAGCTGTGGCGTCAGCTGGGCGGCAGTGGTGACGGAAACGGTGAACCGGGGGGCAGCGGCGGCGCGGTCCCCGGCAGGGGGCGGGGGCACAGGCAGCTCCCGGCGCTTGGGAGGCGCCGTCCGCGCATCCGTCAGAGCGGCCAGAGCGTCCCGGCGCAGGGCGTTGACGGCGCTGGCGGGGAGGGAGAGCCCATCGTCCACCTCCGCCGTGACAGCCTCGCAGCGGTAGGCGGTGCCGCCGGTCTTGCGCAGGCGCTGGCACAGCTCCTCGGCGGTGACGGCCCGGGACCGGGCGGCCTCCGGCACGGGGCCCGTGACGGTGACGGTGTGGCCGTCCTCCGTTTCCGCCGTCAGAGCACAGGGTGCTCCGGCCCGGACGGTGCAGGCGAAGCGGACCGGTACGGTCCGCTGGTCTCCTTTTTCATAAACGGCCTTGGCCTGGGCGAACAGCTCCTTGGGGTCTGGGGCGTTTTCCGGCCGGGTGCCGAACATGCCGGCGCCGTGCCCCCCCTGCCAGTACCAGTCGGTAAAGCCGGAGCGGGAAAAGGCCTGCTCCAGCTCCGCTTTTTCAGCGGCGGTGGGCCTGCGGCCCTCCGCCAGAAGGCGGGCGTAAATGCGGGTGATGACGGCCACGTATTCCGGCCGCTTCATGCGGCCCTCCAGCTTGAGACAGGCCACGCCCATCTCCGCCATCTCTCCCAGCCGGTCTGCCAGGCAGCTGTCCTTCAGGCTCAGGGGATAGCTCTTTTTCGCCGGCCTATTGGCGCCGGAGCTTTGCTCCGGCGGGGCCGCGACCACTTCATACGGCAGCCTGCACGGCTGGGCGCAGCGGCCCCGGTTTCCGGAGCGGCCGCCGATGAGGGCGCTCATTTCGCACTGGCCGGAATAGCACATGCAAAGGGCCCCGTGGACAAAGACCTCCACCTCCGCGGGGCAGTTTTTGCAGATCTCGGCGGTGTCCGCGGCGGAGCACTCCCGGGCAATGACCACCCGCTCGCAGCCGTCGGCGGCCATCTCCCGGCAGCCGCCGGAGGTGAACAGGCTCATCTGGGTGCTGGCGTGGAGGGGCAGGTCCGGCAGGGCCTGCCGCAGCAGGTCAAACAGGCCCCAGTCCTGGACCAGCACGGAATCCACCCCCATGCGGCAGGCGGCAGCGGCGGTCTCCAGGGCGCGGGGCAGCTCCCGGTCCGTCAGAAGGGTGTTCAGGGTCAGAAACACCCGCACGCCCCGCTCGTGGCAGTACCGCAGAGCGTCGGCGAATTCCTCGTCGGAAAAATTCTTGGCGCCGCGGCGGGCGTTGAAGTCGCCCCAGCCCAGATATACGGCCCCGGCGCCGCTCTGGACGGCGGCCCGGAGGGACTCCGGGGACCCGGCGGGGGAGAGGAGCTCCATACTCATTCGCGGCTGCGGTTCAGGCTGTCCAGCCGCTGCTGCAGGCGGAAGACCTCCCGCTTCAGCTCACTGGCCTCGCTCTGGGCCCGGCCGGCCTCGTCCAGATACCCCTTGATCTGGGAGCGCAGCTGCTCAGAGGCCGCCTGGGCCTTGAACAGCTCGTCGGCAATGTTGGCGGCGGTGAGGATGGCGGCGTCGGTGCGGCCCACCTTGGCGCTGTTCAGGACCTCCTCCATTTTCTCACTGACATAGGAGCCTACCTTCTGCATATAGGCGGCGGATTCGTCCGCGATAAAGGTGTATTCCTCGCCGCAGATGCTGATGACCACACGGTTTGCCATAAAAAGTCCTCCTCTTTTGTGTTCTATGGAACGGCGGGACACAGTCCGCCCATTTTTACAGCGTACAGTATATCATACCGGGCGGGAGTCTGCCAGAAAAAACGGGATGTTTTTGAAAAAAGTTCAAAAATGCGGGCAGACGGCAAAGCGGGCCGGGATAGTTGTCATCGGGGCTTGTTCTTCCGGGGATTTTCGTGTAGAATGAAGGATACGAAAAAACGGGAAGGAGGGACCATGGTGGCGAATGTACTGATCCGGACAGGGGACGAGAGCGTGACCCTCACCGCCCAGGCGGTCCGGCGGCTGCTGGACAGGGGCGACGGCGACGCGGCCCTTTTATATCTGGCCCTCCTGCGGCACCAGGGCACCGTGCTGCCCCGGTCCCTGGCGGGGGAGCTGCGGTGGGACCGCGGCCGCATCGAGGCGGCGGAGGCCGTTCTCCGGGAGCTGGGGCTGGTGGCCCCGGCCGCGGCGGACCTGCCGCCGGAGCCCGCTGACGAGCGCCCCGCCTATGACCGGGCGGACGTGGCGGAGCGGCTGGAAAAAAGCGGTGAGTTCCGCACCCTCACCGCCGAGGTGGAGCGGAAGCTGGGCAAAAAGCTCACCACGCCGGACGTGGGGGTGCTGCTGGGCCTCAATGACTACCTGGGCCTGCCCGCCGATGTCATTTACCTGCTGGTGTGCCACTGTGTGGAGCGAGTGCAGCGCCACTATGGCCCCGGCCGCCGTCCCGGCATGAAGCAGATCGAAAAGGAGGGCTACGCCTGGGCCCGCATGGGGTTGGACACCCAGTCGGCCGCGGCGGAGTACCTGAAAAAATACGCCCAGCGGCAGGCGGACCTGCCCCAGTACATGCGGGCCTTGCAGCTGGGGGACCGGCTGCCGGCCCCGTCGGAGGAAAAGTATCTCACGGCCTGGCAGGAGATGGGCTTCGGCCCGGAGGCGGTGGCCCTGGCCTACGACAAGACGGTCCTCAAGTGCCACGAGCTGAAGTGGGCCTACTGCAACGGCATTTTGAAGCGCTGGCACGAGGCGGGCCTCCACACGGTGGAGGAGATCCAGTCCCGGGACCGGCCCGCCGCCCGGCAGGAGCCCAAGCCGGCGGCCATGGACGACGCCTGGAAATACGTATAACAGCCGCGGAGGGTACATATGGCATACGACGGAAAGATCATGCGCCTGGCGCTCCAGGAATTTGAAAAGGATAAAAACGCCCGGGAAGCGGAGCTGCGGGACCGGCGGGAGCGCATTTTTCAAAAGCAGCCCCGCCTGCGGCAGATCGAGGGGGAGCTGCATTCCACCATGAGCCGCATCATCTCCGGCGCCCTCCGCCGGGGAACGGACCCCCGCCCGGCCATCGCCGCCCTGCGGGACGAGAACCTCAGCCTTCAGGCGGAAAAGCGGGAGCTGCTGGAGCGGATGGGCCTGCCGGAGAACTGCCTGGAGGAAACGCCCGCCTGCTCCCTGTGCGGGGATACCGGCTACCGGGACGGCCATGTGTGCCGTTGCCTCCGGCGGTATTACGCCCGGGAGCAGAAAAAAGAGCTTTCCCGGATGCTGGACCTGGGCGGCCAGAGCTTTGACACCTTTGACCTGGACTGGTACTCCGACCATCTGCTGCCGGGCCAGAGCAAGTCCGAGCGGGAGCAGATGGAGGGGAAGGTGTATGAGACCTGCGTGGCCTTTGCCCACCAGTTCGGGCGCCGGCCGGAAAACCTGCTGCTGTTCGGCGCACCGGGACTGGGCAAGACCCACCTGTCCGCCGCCATTGCCCGGGATGTCAGCGACAAGGGCTTTTCCGTGGTGTACGACACCGCCTCCCACGTGTTCGAGCGGTTCGAGACCCAGAAGTTCGGCGGCCGGGAGGACCAGGAGACCGCGGCGGACGTGGAGCGGGTCTTGAACTGCGACCTGCTGATTTTGGACGACCTGGGCACGGAGATGACCACTGCCTTTGTCCAGAGCGCCCTGTACCAGATCATCAACACCCGCCTCATGGAAAAGCGGTCCACCATCATCAGCACGAACCTTTCCCCGGAAAAGCTGGCCCAGCGGTACACGCCCCAGATCGCCTCCCGCATCGAGGGGGAGTACCAGCTGCTGGCCTTCGTGGGGGAGGACATCCGCAAGCAGAAAAAACGCCGGGAGCAGTCCCGGTGAGAGCGAAACATTTTGATTTTGGCCAAAAGGAGAAGCGCCGATGGAAGGTACGGAGAAGTTTTCCGGGCTGGCGGATGTTTACACGGCGGGAAGGCCCACGTATGCCAACGCACTTTTTGAATGCCTGTACACGCGGCAGGGCTTTTCCGAGCAGTCCGTCATCGCGGATATTGGAGGCGGAACGGGGAAATTCACAAAGCAGCTGCTGGACCGGGGGAGCTTCGTATACTGTGTCGAACCGAACGGCGATATGCGCGCCGCCGCTGTCCGGGATCTGGGCGGATACAAGCGGTTCCGGGCGGTGAACGGCACCGCGTCGGAAACGGCGTTGGATGGAAGCTCCGTCGATTTCATCACCGCGGCACAGGCTTTCCACTGGTTTGACGCCGCTCTTTTCCGAGAGGAAGCAAAGCGCATCTTGAAAAAAGGCGGAAAGGCTTTTTTGATTTGGAATATGCGTGATATGTCCGATGCCGTGAACCGGAGCAGCTTTGCGCTGTTTTCCAAATACTGCCCGGACTTTAAGGGCTTCAGCGGCGGCATGGGAAAGGACGATCCCCGCATCGGGACGTTTTTCGGCGGGAAATACCAGTACATGGAGTTTGACCACCCCCTTGTCTATACCAGCCGGGACACGTTCATCAGCCGGGGCCTGTCCGGCTCCTATTCGCTGAAACCCGGTGATGAACAGTACGGAGAATATGTGGAGGCGCTGGCGGAGCTGTTTGACCGGTACGCCAAAGACGGCGTACTGACGGTGGGAAATCAAACGGCGGTATATTTTGGGCCGCTGGAAGCAACAGAAGAATAAAAAAGCGGTGTGATTGCATCACACCGCTTTTTGTATAAAGAAAACCACTCGCTAAGCGAGTGGTTCAAAAGAGCTTAAGCGATGAATAAGAATCCCTGTTACAATCAAGTGTGCGGTCTGCCAA
>SFDT01000067.1 GCA_004558115.1 Clostridiales bacterium
ATGCTCCTCCAAATTTATGATCTTGTCCCCTATTATACCGGAAAAGCCCCGCCGCCGCAACCGTTTCCAATTGTAAAAAAACTGTGACATATATCACTTTCCCCTTTTCTTTTTCCGCGCATTATGGTATCATCTGTTGCACTATCACTTTCGGAGGAATACCATGGAAACCGTTAAGAAATTCATCAAGGAACACCCGCATATGTGGTGGGGGCTGGATCTGCCGGTGTACCGGACCATGTTTTTCATCATCGAGCATCTCATCACCGACAACTACTGGGCCACCCAGACGGCCATCGACGACTATATTCCCTTCTGCGAGTGGTTCATTTTCCCCTATGACGCCTGGGCCTTCCTGCTGGTGGCCATCGGCCTGTACCTGATCGTCAAGGACGGCGAGGGCTTCCGGCGGTATATGTGGGCCATTGCCATCACCTTTACCACCGCCACGGTGTTCTGTGCCCTGGTGCCCAACGGCCAGGACCTGCGCCCGGCGGTGATGGCCCACCACAACATCGCCACCTGGCTGCTGGAGAACACTTATGCCCTGGACACCAACACCAATGTGTTCCCCAGCGTCCACGTGCTGGGCGTCGTGGCGGGGGTGTCCGCCGTGTGGCACACGCCGGGCCTGCGGAAGTGGGGCTGGCGCGCGGGGTCCCTGGCCCTGGGCATCGTCATCATCGCCGCCACGCTGTTTGTCAAGCAGCACGCCTTTATTGACGTTCTGGCGGGCCTGTTTGTGGGGGCCTTGGGCTATATCATCGTGTACGTCGTCATCGGAAAGAAAAGAGACCGCCTGATGGCGGAAGGAAAGAGGCTGCGCTATGGAAGCTGTCAGAACGCCGATTCTTGAGGGGATCACCCCGGAGGAGCAGGAGCAGATGCGGGTGTGCTTCGGGGTGCGGGAGGAGCGCTTCCGGGCCGGAGAGACCGTGTATGACTTCGCCGAGGGGCGGAAGTATCTGGGCCTGATCGCCCAGGGCAGCGCCGTGATCCAGCGCATCGACCGCCAGGGGGGGCGCACCATCCTGGAGCACCTGGAAAGCGGCGGCGTGTTCGGGGAGATGCTGATGTTCGAGAACGTGGCCGGTGACAGCATCACCGTGATCGCCGAGGAGCCCTGCCGGGTGTGGTTCATGCAGGACGAGCACATGACCCGCCGCTGCGAAAAGGCCTGCGCCCATCACAGCCGCCTGGTGGAGAATATGTTCCACATCATGACCGAAAAGGCCGCCGCCCTGTCCGAGCGGGTGGAGGTCCTCAGCCGCCGCAGCATCCGGGAGAAGCTGCTGTGCTATTTCGGCCTGCTGGCCGGACAGCGGCAGAAGCCCAGCTTCCAGCTGCCCTTCTCCCTCAGCGCCCTGGCGGACTATATCTCCGCCGACCGCAGCGCCATGATGCGGGAGCTGAAGAAGATGAAGGACGAGCACCTGGTGGAGGTGGCCGGGCGGCAGGTGACCCTGTGCGCCCCGGCCCGGTAAGGGGCGGGAAACTTTTCCCGGACGTTGACTTTTCCGGGGGAATGGTGTATTATGGTGGCGGTTCCGTGTGGAAACGGGGCCGGATAATCGAATCATGTCCGAGGATGCTGTGCGGCGGGTACCGCAAAGGCCGGAAAACGGCCAGGTGCCTGCCTAAAAGAAACGGGGCGAAGGAACCCCACGCGAACGGCACTGTGGGCGCAAGAATGCACCGAAGCGGCCTTGGCCGCCGGGACGAAAGTCCGCCATTGGGAGAAACCTCCTGAGAAGGTAGGATGCAGACGAGGAGCCATCGGCTCCACGGCGCGAGGCAGGAGAATTGCACGGCGGAGGACAAAAGCGCGGCGGGCGTTCTCTTCGTTGTGCGCGGGTGAAAGCATGCGCCGCCGGTGATCCCCTGGGGGAGACCGGCGGCTTTTTTTGCGGCGGAAGTGCGCCCGTTCATCGGAATGCCCCGGTGCGCACTTCGTTGACTTGCCGGAAACGGCTGGGCATAAATATTTCACAGGAGGAAAATGCATATGAAGAAACGCATCGTTTCTCTGCTGCTGGCATTGGTGATGGTACTGAGCCTGGTACCCACCACTGTCTGGGCAGCAGAGAACCACGACGGCCAGGTTCGGGTCATCGTGGAAAACACGACCTACGCAAAGGCCGACGGCGCTGCCTGGGATGGCACGCTGGTGGACAAGTGGGTGGACCTGGCTCCCGGGTCCTCCATGATGGACTGCATCGTCAGCGCCCTGGGTACCTATTCCCAGACCGGCGCCGAGTCCGGCTACATCAGCGAGATCAACGGTCTGTCCGCCGGTGACGGCGGAGCCGCCTCCGGCTGGATGGGAACCCTGAACGATTGGTTCACCAACGTTGGGTTCAACGACATCAAGGCCGGGGACAAGCTGTTCGCCGGGGATACCATCCGCGTGATGTACACCA
>SFDT01000068.1 GCA_004558115.1 Clostridiales bacterium
GCATGATGGGCTTGATGGACAGCATGGTGCCCACCAGCGCCGTGGCGGCGGACACCCGGCCGCCCTTTTTCAGATAGTTCAGGTCGTCCACCGTGAACCAGTGGCAGACATGGAGCTTGTTTTCCTCCACCCAGTCCCCCAGCTGGTCCAGGGTCAGGTTCTCCTCCATCTTCTTGTGGGCGGTCAGGTAAATCAGCAGGCCCTGGCCCAGGGAGGCACTCAGGGAGTCGATAACCCGGATACGGCCCTCCGGATGCTTGGCCAGAACGGTCTCCGCCGCGATGCAGGCGGACTGATAGGTGGTGGACAGGGCCGAGGAGAAGCTGATGCACAGGATATCCTTCCCCTGCTCCAGAATGGCGGACATAGCGTCCTCAAACTGGCCCACGTTGACGGCGGAGGTGGTGGCCATCTTGCCCGCCCGGATCCGCCGGTAAAACTCCTCGTTGCTGATGGCCGCGCCATCCAGGGTGTTGGGATAGTCCTGCCCGTCCATGTGCATGGTCAGGGGCAGCACCTCCAGCTGCAGGTCCTTTGCCATCTGGTCCGGCAGATCGCAGCAGCTGTCGGTCATGAGAACATATTCGCGCATGGGAAAAACCTCCTTGGAAGGTGTAATTTTCACGTTTTCTCGATAGCTAATATACCATATTAGAACTCGCAAGAAAAGCCAATTTTCAAAGTTTACAATTTGTTCATATTTTAGACACGAAGCACCGTTTCCAAAAAACGGAAATCTTCCGTCATCGGAAAGGAAGATCGTTACGAAAGACTGCGCCCGCAGGCGCGTTTCGTAGCGCAACCGCCGCAGGCGGCTCTTAGCGCGGAGATAACCCATCAGGGGTGTCTTTCGTTTGCAATCATAGGTTTTTCAGAACTTTTCAAGTTCTGAAAAACCCGCACACAGCTTGTCAAAAAGACCTTTTGACAAGCTGTGTGCAAAAAACGCAGGGCCCGGCAGCCCTGCGGTGTTTTTTGCGGCCCGCCGCCCGGCAGCGGCTGGCCATTTGTAAGAGAGAAAAACTTGGAGGGTAAATGCGGAATGGAAAAAAGGATGGAATATGGATGCGCGTTAAAACAGATTGCACAGCAGGTCCAGTTCCACGAAAGCCAGAACCGGCATCAGGAACGCCAGCACCACCGTCAGGCCATAGAATTGGCCGGTGGCCATGCTCACCAGCACGAGTGCCATCAATACAGCAGCGACAATGGCCGCGGCTGCCATACCGGTGCGATTTTTCTTGGTCATTTGAAAACACTCCTTTCTGCTGTGATCCCGCGCCGCGTCCGGCGCGGTTCCCCTTGGGCGATTGATAAGATAACACGAAAAAATGGATTTGTAAAATCGGTTCTTTTCCCTTATAATATAGGTCGCAATCTATAATTTCAGGAGGGCTCCGACATGACGGATATGGAGATCGAAACCTTTCTGACGGTGCTGCGCAGCGGGTCCATGACCGCCGCCGCCCAGGCGCTTTATATCACCCAGCCCACCCTTTCCGCCCGGCTCCAGACCCTGGAGGACGAGGTGGGGACGCCGCTGTTTGTCCGGGGTAAGGGCCTGCGGCGGCTGGAGCTGACGGAGGCGGGGACCCGGTTTCTGCCCCTGGCCCGGCGGTGGCAGCGGCTGATGGCCGAGATGCACGGCATTGCCGCCGCCGAGGCCCGGACCCACTTCCGCATCGGCGCTGCCTACACCGCCAATCAATATGTGCTGCCGCCGGTATACAAGCGGTTTCTGGAGCGGGATCTGCCGGTGGCCCTGCGGGTGGAGACCCTGTCCAGCCAGCAGGCCCAGGAGGCCGTTACCCGCCGGGAGCTGGACATGGCCATTGTGGAGGACGACGTGGGCTTCAACCCGGAGCTGCAGGTGACACCGCTGTTCCGGGAGTCGTTCTATATGATCTGCTCCGAGGGCAGCGACTATCCGGAGCTGGTGAACCCCCCATGACCTGGACATGTCCCAGGAGATCAATGTGTCCCAGCGGCAGGAGGTGCAGGTGTGGAACGACTATTGGTTCGGGTCCGACGCCCGGCCCCTGCTGAACACCGACACCATGCAGCTGGCGGATGCGTGGCCCCCTACCCGCCGGGTGTGGGCGGCGGCCCCGGCCATTGCCGCCGAGCATATGCGCCGGGCCGGGCGGGCCAAGATCTGCCGCTTCACCGCCCCGCCGCCGGACCGCATCAGCTATCTCATCGCCCCCCGGGCGGTGGAGCTGCCCCGGGAGGCGGCCCTGTTTCTGGAGGACCTGCGCTGGGAGCTGCAGCAGCACCCGGACGTGGTCATCTATTTTTGACGCGGCGGGGAAATTCCGAAAAAACGGTAGTCAGGGAAGAAAATCCGTGGTATAATTGGCGGGGAAATTCCGAAAAAACGGTAGTCAGGGAAGAAAATCCGTGGTATAATTCATACATTATGTATCTGTCAGAATCGAGGCTTTCGCATATGAACCGGCAATACCCCTGTCTGGAAATCAGCCGCAGCCGTCTGCGGCACAATATGGAGGAGGTCATCTCCCGCTGCACCGCCCGGGGCATCCAGGTGTGCGGCGTCATCAAGGGGTGCAGCGGCCTGCCGGAGGTGGGGCGTCTGTTTCGGGACTGCGGGGCCACCCAGCTGGCCAGCAGCCGCCTGGAGCAGATCATCCGCTGCCGCCAGGTGGGAGTGCCGGGGCCGTATATGCTGCTGCGGATCCCCATGGAAAGCGAGCTGGAGGACGTGGCCCGGTGGTGCGACTATTCTCTGGAGAGCGAGCGGGCCACGCTGGACGCCCTGGAGGAGGCCTGCGCCCGGCAGGGAGCTGTCCACAAGGCCGTGATCATGGCGGA
>SFDT01000029.1 GCA_004558115.1 Clostridiales bacterium
CCTCCCTGTGGTTTAGTTGTGTGGTAACTCTATTCTACCAGGGTTCTGTATGAACTTCTTTATTTTCCTCTACTGTTGCACTTGATAGTATAATTCACCGACAGCCTGAAAGGTCCCCGGCCATCTGGCCGGGGACCTTTTTTATACGGTTCAGCGATACAGGCGGTCCACGCAGGTCTTGGCGGCGTGGAGAATGCGGTCGGCGTCCAGCGTCAAAAACTCGCCGTTTTCGTAGAGGATGCGGCCGTCCACCATGGTCATGACCACGTCGCTGCCCTGGGCGGAGTAGGTCATGAGGGCCAGGGGGTCAATGTTGGGGAACAGGTGGGGACGGGTCAGGTCGATGGCGATGATGTCCGCCTTTTTGCCCACCTCCAGGGCACCGGTGTCGCCGCGGCCCTGGAGCCTGGCGCCGTTGCGGGTGGCCATGTTCAGCACCTGAGCGGGCTTCATGAGGGTGGGGTCCTGGGTGAAGCCGTTGTGGAGCACGGCGGCCAGGTGCATTTCCTCCATCATGTTGAGGTTGTTGTTGCTGGCGGCGCCGTCAGTGCCCAGGGCCACGTTCAGCCCCAGCTCCAGCATCCGGGGGATGGGGGCGAAGCCGCTGCCCAGCTTCATGTTGCTGGTGGGGTTGTGGACGGGGCTGACGCCTTTTTCCTTCATGAGGGCCATGTCCTCCTCCGTCACCCAGACGCAGTGGGCGGCGAAGGTGGGGGAGTCGAAGGTGCCCAGGTCGTTGAACCACCGGGCCGGAGTCTTGCCGTACTTGGCCACGCACTCATCGTGCTCCTTCTTCGTCTCCGACAGGTGGATGTGCATCCGCCCTCCCAGGGCCTTGCAGTCGGCGCTGTACGCCTCCACGATGTGGGGGAAGTTGGTGTACTCCGCGTGGATGGCGAAGTCGATGAGGATGCGGCCGTCGGCCATGCCGTTGCAGTCCTTGAACAGCTGGATGGACTCCTTGGCCCGGGTGTTCTGGGCGTAGGTCTCCTCCTTGTTGAAGCACTGGTTGGGCCGGCAGAGGTTGGCCTTTATGCCCGCCGCCACGGCGTTTTCCACGGCGGTGTCCGCGTGGAAATACATGTCGGAATAGCTGGTGGTGCCGGTGGAGATCATCTCCAGCAGGGCCAGGGCGTTGCCCACCTGGATGTCCCGGGCGGTGAACTGGTCCTCAATGGGCATCATTTTTTCAAACAGCCACTCCTGCAAAGGCAGGTCGCTGCCCACGCCCCGCAGCAGCGTCATGGCGGTGTGGCCGTGGCAGTTGATGAGGCCGGGGGCCAGCAGGCGGCCGGACATGTCCTTTTCCCGGTCATAGTCCCCCTGGGGGCGGCTCTCCCCGATATAGTCGATGACGCTGCCGTCAATGCCCAGGTACGCGTTTTTCAGCCAGCGGTAGCCGTCGCCGTCAGCGGCCAGAATGTCACAATTTTTCAAAAGCAGTTTCACGGAAGGTTCCTTCTTTCTCAGCAGGATGTCATACGGCGGCGACGATCTTCTTCATGTAGTCGCTGAAGGGGCCGGCGATGACCTTGGAGGTCTCATCCACCTCCTCGGTGGTCAGGGGGCGGTCCAGCACGCCGGCGGCCATGTTGGTCATGACGGACAGGGCCAGCAGAGGCATACCGCAGTGGGCGGCGGTCAGGGCCTCGGTGACGGTGGACATGCCCACGGCGTCGGCGCCCAGGATGCGGGCAGCCCGGATCTCGGCGGGGGTCTCAAACTGGGGGCCGGTGAAGAACATATACACGCCCTCGTGGACCCGGATGCCGGTGCCCGCGGCGCAGTCCAGGGCGATTTTCCGCAGCTCCGGGGTGTACATCCGGGAGACGTCGAAGAAGCGGGGGCCGAACTCGTCCACATTGGGGCCCCGGAGGGGGCTGTTGCCGTTGAGCTTGATGTGGTCGGAGATGATCATCACGTCGCCGGGGCGGTAGCCGGTGTTGACGGCGCCGGCGGCATTGGTGAGGATGGTGGTCTTGACGCCCAGCAGCTTGAACACCCGGATGGGGATGACCAGCTGTTCGAAGTCATAGCCCTCATAGGAGTGGAACCGGCCGGACATGCACACCACCTTGCGGCCGCAGATGGTGCCGAAAATGAGCTTGCCGGCGTGGGAGGCCACGGTGGACACCAGGAAATTGGGGATGTCCTTGTAATCCACCGCCACGGGGTTTTCGATCTCCTGGGCGAAGGGGCCCAGGCAGGAGCCCAGAATGATGGCGATCTCCGGCGTGAAGTCCACCTTTTCTTTCAGAAAATCGGCGCTCTTTTGAAAATATTCATACGTGTAGGGCATGATTCAGATACCTCCTGCTGTTTTCATCAAGCAGCGCCCAGCCGGGAAAAAGTGGCCGCCGCAATTTGTAGTATTGTATCACAGCTTGATTTTTGCGTCAATCTGACAGAAAGCAACAGAAATAAACAGAAGAACTAAACAAAACTGACAGCGGGAAGGGACTGGACAAGGCGGGGGAGATGTGATACGTTGATGGACGCAAACGAAAGAACAGGAGAGAGGCAAATGGAACAGACGGTGAAGGACTGGGTGTCCCGGGACACCTTTGGATATGGATACCTGCTGGATTTTTACCAGCGGGGCGCGCGGGTGTGCTGGATGGACGAGGCGGGCCTGGTGCTGCGGGATGACCGCTACCGCATCAGCTATACCGGCGGCCAGGTGCCTGCGGACCTGGCGGAGCTCAACGGTCCCGGCCTGGTGCTGACGGACAGCGGCGCGCTGAAGGAGCGTCTGTCGGCGGCGCACCCGGACTGGATGGTCATGGACTTTTCCCAGGCCTACTACCTGCAAAAGGAGCCGCCCCGGGTCCAGGCCCGGCCCGGCGTGTCCGTCCGGCCCCTCACCCTGGAGGACATGGACTTCGTGCTGGAGAATTACCACAACCCCGGCGCCTATGAATCCCACATCCGCCAGCGCATCGCCGAGGGGATGCTGGGGGGCCTGGTGGATGGAGAGTTGGCGGGTTTCGCCGGTATCCACCAGGAGGGCGCCCTGGGTATGCTGGAGGTGCTGCCCCAATTCCGCCGCCGGGGGCTGGCGGAGGTGCTGGAGGCGGCCATCATCGCCCGGCAGCTGGAGCGGGGGCGCTTCCCCTACTGCCATGTGCGCCGCGGCAACACCGCCTCTGAGGCCCTGCAAAGGAAGCTGGGGCTGACCTTCGACGAACACCGGACGCTGTACTGGCTGGGCTGAGGGCGGTTGCTTTTCCGGGGAAATGCGTGTAAACTAAGGAATATCTGAAAAACAAGGAGAATCCATCCATGTGTGATATCCTCATCGCCCTTCTGGCCGCCGCGGGCCTGGCCCTGGACCAGTGGCTGAAGGCCTATGTCACCGCCAACATTCCCCTGGGGCAGGCCCAGCCGCTGGTGCCGGGCCTGGTGGAGCTGCGGACCGTCCACAACTACGGCGCCGCCTGGTCCAGCTTTTCCGGACAGCGGTGGCTGCTGGTGGCCGTCACCTGCTGCATCGTGGCGGCGGTGGCGGTGCTGCTGGCGCGGCGGGTGGTGCGGCACCCCCTGGGGGTGGCCGCCTGCACTATGATCATCTCCGGCGGCATCGGCAACATCGTGGACCGGGTGCGGCTGGGCTACGTGGTGGACATGTTTAACCTGCTGTTCATGGAGTATCCCGTGTTCAACGTGGCGGACATTTTCGTGGTGTGCGGCACCCTGCTGGGAGCCGTGTACTATCTCTGGTTCTACGACAAATACGACAAAAAGGACAAGGCCCATGGAGAATCTGACGCTCCAAGCGAATAAGGAGGACGCCGGCACCCGGGTGGACGCCTGGCTGGCCGCCCGGGTGGAGGGCCTGACCCGCTCCGCCGCGGCGCGGCTGCTGGAGGAGGGCCGTGTCACCTGGAACGGCAAGGTCCTGGCCAAAAACCACAAGCTCACCGGCGCCGAGACCCTGGAGCTCTCCCTCCCGGAGCCGGAGCCGGTGGACGCGGCGCCTCAGGACATCCCCCTGGACATCGTGTACGAGGACGGGGATGTCATCGTGGTGAACAAGCCCAAGGGCCTGGTGGTCCACCCGGCCCCCGGCCACCCGGACGGCACGCTGGTCAACGCCCTGCTGTACCACTGCGGCGGCTCCCTGTCGGGCATCGGCGGGCAGCTGCGCCCGGGCATCGTCCACCGCATCGACCGGGACACCTCCGGCCTCATCATCGCCGCCAAGAACGACGCCGCCCACCAGTGCCTGGCCGCCCAGCTCCAGGACCACACCCTGGCCCGGGTGTACCGCTGCATCGTGGTGGGCAATCTCCGGGAGGACGCCGGCACCGTGGACGCCCCCATCGGCCGCCATCCCGTGGACCGGAAGAAAATGGCGGTGGTGGCGAATGGCCGCCCCGCCGTCACCCACTGGCGGGTGCTGGAGCGGCTGCGGGGGTGCACCTATGTGGAGTGCCGGCTGGAGACCGGCCGCACCCACCAGATCCGGGTCCACATGGCCCACCTGGGCCACCCCATCCTGGGGGACACGGTGTACGGTGCCAAAAAGCCCGTTCCCGGCCTTCAGGGTCAGTGCCTCCACGCCGTGGGCCTGCGGTTCCGCCATCCCCGCACCGGGGAGCTGGTGGAGCTCTCCTGCGGCCTGCCGGAGGAATTTGAAGCCCAGCTGAAAAAACACACACTTTCCTGACCACCGTCCAGGCGGAGCTTCCAGCGGAAGCTCCGCCTGTTTTTTGTGGAAAGATTTGAAAGTGAAACATAAAATTTGCACAAAAAGCAATCGATTACTTACAACAAATCTGATAAAAACAGTCGTTGACAGCGGCAATGACCGCTGATAGAATATGGCCCGAATTCAGGGAGGCCGGACCCGGTTTCCCGGAAAGGCAAGAAAGGAAATTATTATGACGAAGACGATCGAGATCACCAGCAAGAGCCAGGTGGAGCGCATCAACCAGCTGGCTTCCGAAGTCCCCTATGAGGTCTGGCTGAGCACCGACACCGTCATGCTGGATGCCCGCTCTCTGCTGGGCCTGTTCTCCCTGGTGGGGAAGAAGGCCCGCGTGGTGGCGTCGGATAATGTAAACCCCAAGGCATTTGGCAAACTGGTGGACAAAATGGCGTGAGAACGCCAAAGGAAACCTCGGACGGCGCTTTTGCGCCGTCCGAGGTTTTTCTTGTGCTTTTTCACCTTTTATGCTATGATATTTTAGTTAAAGTATAAAAACACGGAGGAACGATTTTTGGAACGCAAACAAGTACTGGTCTCCCAGGCGGACCTGGACCGCCAGCGGGACTTTCAGGAGAAGATCCGCGCCATGTTCGCCGCCCGCCAGGCCCATCCCGTGGCCTGCGTGGACACCTTCGGCTGCCAGCAGAACGTGGCCGACGGCCAGAAGCTCATGGGTATGCTGGAGGCCTGCGGCTTCACCTTTACCCAGGACCCCAAGGAGGCGGACCTGGTCATTCTGAATACCTGCGCCGTCCGGGAGCACGCGGAGCAGCGGGTGTTCGGCAACCTGGGGATCCTGACCCACACGAAAAAGGAGAACCCGGAGCAGGTCATCGCCCTGTGCGGCTGCATGGCCCAGGAGGAGCGGGTCAGCAAGCGGGTGAAGGAGTCCTACCGCCACGTGGACCTGGTGTTCGGCCCCCACGCCCTGTGGAAGTTCCCGGAGCTTCTCTGGCAGGTGTACGAGACGCGCAAGCGGGTCTTCGCCGTGGACGATGAGCACGGCACCATCGCCGAGGGCATCCCTGTGGTGCGGGAGAAGGGCGTGAAGGCCTGGGTGTCCATCATGTACGGCTGCAACAACTTCTGCTCCTACTGCATCGTCCCCTACGTCCGGGGCCGGGAGCGGAGCCGGGACCCCCAGTGCGTTTTGCAGGAGGTACGGGAGCTGGTGGAGGCCGGCTACAAGGACATCACCCTCCTGGGCCAGAACGTTAACTCCTACGGCAACGACTTAGGGCTGGGGTACGATTTTTCGGACCTGCTGGCGGACATTGACAAAATCCCGGGAGAATATCTCATCCGCTTCATGTCCAGCCATCCCAAGGACGCCACGAAAAAGCTCTTTGACACCATGGCCCGTTGTCCCCATGTGGCCAAGCAGCTGCACCTGCCCTTTCAGTCCGGCAATGACCGGGTGCTGAAGGAGATGAACCGCCGCTACACCCGGGCGCAATACCTGGACCTGGTGAACTACGCCAAGTCCGTCATGCCCGGCCTGGTGCTGACCTCCGACGTGATCATCGGCTTCCCCGGGGAGACAGAGGCGGAGGCCATGGACACCGTGTCCCTGGTGGACGAGGTGGGCTTTGACGCCCTGTTCACGTTTATTTATTCCCCCCGCCCCGGCACGAAGGCCGCCCAAATGCCGGACCCCGCCACCCGGGCGGAGAAGCAGAAGTGGTTCGACAAGCTCCTGGAGGTCCAGAATGCCAAGTCCGCCGCCCTCCACGCCGCCTACATCGGCAAGACCGTGAGGGTGCTGGTGGACGGCGAGAGCGATGACGCCGACTTCCCCCTGGCCTCCCGGACGGAGGGCAACCGCCTGGTGCGGCTGAAGGGGGACAAGGCCCTCATCGGCCAGTTTGTGGATGTGACCGTCACCGGCAGCAACACCTGGGCCCTGTACGGCGAGCCGGTCCAATAACAGGAGGACGCTATGAAGATCATCACCCTCATGGAAAACGAGGCCTGCGGCGGCCTGACCGCCGCCCGTGGCCTGAGCCAGTATATCGAGACCCCCAAGCACAAGATCTTATTTGACATGGGCCCTGACAGCGCCTTTATTGAAAACGCGGAAAAGCTGGGCGTGGACCTGGCGGCGGTGGATGTGGCGGTGCTGTCCCACGGCCACTCCGACCACGGCGGCGGCCTGCGGGCCTTCTGCGAGGTCAACAGCCGGGCAGACGTGCTGGTGCACCCGGACGCCTTCGGCGACTTTTACGCCGTGGTGCCCGGTGAGGCTCCCCGGTACATCGGCCTGGAGGCGGACATCTGGGAGCTGGAGAGCCGGGTGGTGCCCACGGCGCCGGGCCTGCGGCTGGATGAGGAGCTGTCCCTTCTGGGGGACATCCCCAATACGTTCCCCTGGACCCCTGTTGTGGAAAAATTGCAGGAAAAGACGCCGGAGGGCTTCCGGCGTGACACGTTCCGCCACGAGCAGCATTTGCTGGTGGAGGCCTGGGGCAAGGCGGTGCTGTTCGCCGGCTGCGGCCACGGCGGCATCGTGAACATCGTCCGGGCGGCGGAGGCCCAGTTGGGCCGGCGGCCCGACGCGGTGTTCGGCGGCTTCCACCTCTTTGAGCTGGACCCGGCGGACCCCAAGAGTGAGGAGCTTCTGCGGGCCACCGGAGAGGAGCTGGCCAAGGGGGATACCGTGTATTATACCGGCCACTGCACCGGAGAGTATGCCTTTGAGGTGCTCCACGGCATCCTGGGGGAGCGGCTGCGGCCCATGCACGCCGGCACCGCGGCGGAGATCTAACGGTAGACCTCCCGGGCCAGGAGAAAGGCCTGGCGGGCAAAGGCGTCCTCGCTGGCGCCCTCGGCGGCGTTCCGGGCTTCCTCATAGGCTAAAAACAGCTTGCGCTGGCCGGCGGTGAGGGAGTCCAGCAGGGCGTTCAGGGCCTGCTGCTCCCGGACCTGGAGAGGGAAGGATTCTCCGGGGAGGGTGTTTTGGCGGGCGTTTGACAGATGGGAAAGCAGGATGTCGATGTAGTCTTGCATAAAATCACTTCCTAAAAAGTTGACACACACGTTCGTGTGTGATTATAATATCACACATATTTGTGTGCGTCAATAGAAAAGAGGGAAAAATGACATTTGCGGAACATCTTTTTCAGTTGAGAACGGCGCACAAACTCACACAAAGGGGAATTGCGGAGAAAATCGGAATCAGCTGGCGTGCCTATCAGAACTATGAATTGGGACTTAGAGAACCGCAGCTGTCTACTTTGATTGCCCTGGCGGATTTTTATGACATCTCTTTGGACGAGCTTGCCTGCCGGCAGCGGTAGGGGACAGCCATGATGATGGCTGGGCATATGCGACCCATTTCTCTCGCCGAGAGAAACGGGTCGCCCCCAAAGAGAGGCCAAGGGGAAACCCTTTCGGCTGGGTTTCCCCCTGGACCCCTTTCCTGAACGACCAGAAGGAAGGGGCTGCGGCCCCTTCCTTTGGAATCCATCCCCGGCGGAGCGGCAGCGGGGCTAAAGGTAGGGCGCTTTGATAAGCACCCCGGAATTTGCGGAAGCGTGACAACTTGCGGCTTGAAGGTTGGATGATTTCCAAGGTACAGCGCACCTGGATGAGACCTGGCGGGTTTTATCCGGTCGTGGCTTTCAACCGTCCGCATCCCCAAACTTGCCCGAACGGGCAAGTTTGGACGCAAAGCGTTTTTCTTTTGGACCGGCGCAGCGTTAAGAAAACTTGCCGGGGGCAAGTTTTTAGTGTAGCCCCGGCCGAACTTATGAGGCCGGGGAGACCTTCTTCCGGCGCACCCCAAAGAAAATGGGGGGTGCAAACTCCACGCCGCAAGTCTGCGGCGCACTCCCCTGTAAGCGGCATCGCTTACGATATTAAACAAACGAGGTGACCCCCATGGCGGAACTGACCCCCATGATGAAGCAATATTTGGAGATCAAGCGGGACAACCCGGATTCCATCCTGTTTTTCCGCCTGGGCGATTTCTACGAGATGTTCGCCGACGACGCCCGCCTGGCCTCCCGGGAGCTGGACCTGACCCTCACCAGCCGGGACCACGGCAAGCACCAAAAGCCCGCGGAGGAGCAGATCCCCATGTGCGGCATCCCCTACCACGCCAGCGAGGCCTACATCGCCCGCCTCATCGCCAAGGGCTACAAGGTGGCCATCTGCGAGCAGATGGAGGACCCGGCCACCGCCAAGGGCCTGGTGAAACGGGACATCATCCGGGTGGTCACCCCCGGCACCGTCATCGACGCCGCCTGCCTGGACGATAAGTCCAGCAACTTTCTCTGCGGCATCTACCTGGATTCCCAGGCGGCGGGCGTGGCCTTCTGCGACATCACCACCGGCAAGGCCCACCTGACGGCCTTCACCGGCAAGGAGCGGGTGGAGCACGTCATCAACGAGCTGGGCCGGTTTTCCCCGGCGGAGGCCATTTTAAGCGACGGGGCCTATTCGGAGAAGGCCCTGACGGACGCCTTGACGGAAAAATTCCGCTGCCGGGTGGAAAACGGCGGACAGCGCCGCTTTTTGCTGAATGAGGCGGAAAAGAACATCCGCCGCCAGTTCGGGGACGAGGCCTTTGCCCGCCTGCCCGCCGGCACGCCCGCGGCGGCCATGGCCCTGGGCGGGCTGCTGCATTACCTGTACGAGACCCAGAAAACGGATCTCTCCCACATCAACGACCTGGATTACTACGAGGAAGGCCGCTTCATGGAGCTGGACCTGACGGCCCGGCGGAACCTGGAGCTGACGGAGACTCTGCGGAGCAAGGAGAAGAAGGGGAGCCTTCTGTGGGTGCTGGACAAGACGAAGACCCCCATGGGCGCCCGGTGCCTGCGGTCCTGGCTGGAGCGGCCGCTTTTGTCCGTCACCGCCATCTGCAAGCGCAATTCCGCCGTGGCGGCCCTGGTGGAGGACACCATCGCCCGGGAAGAGCTCATCGCCGCCATGACGGGCCTGGGAGACATGGAGCGGCTCATCGGCCGCATCGTCTACGGCACCGCCGGCGGTCGGGACATGGCGTCTCTCCGCGCCGCCATTGAAAAGCTGCCCGCCGTGGCGGCCCAGCTGGAGCAGTTCTCCACCGGGCGCCTGGCGGAGCTGCGGCGAGCGCTGGACACGCTGGACGACATCGGCGGCCGCATCGCCGCCGTCATCTGCGACGAGCCCCCCTTCTCCGTCCGGGAGGGCGGCTTCATCCGGGACGGCTACGACCAGGAGGTGGACCGCCTGCGCCACATCCTCAAGGGCGGCAAGGGCGTCATCGCCGAAATGGAGGCCAAGGAGAAGGAGCGCACCGGCATCCGGACGCTGAAAATCGGCTACAACAAGGTGTTCGGCTATTACATCGAGGTGTCCAAGTCCTTCGCGGACCAGGTGCCGGACACCTACATCCGCAAGCAGACCCTGGTGAACGGGGAGCGGTACATCACCCAGGAGCTCAAGGACCTGGAGCACACCATCCTCACCGCCTCGGACCGGGTGGTGGCGCTGGAATACGAGCTGTTCACCCAGCTGCGGCAGGAGATCTCCGCCGCCGCGGAGCGCATCCAGCGGACGGCCGCCGCCGTGGCGGAGGCGGACGCCCTGGCGTCCTTTGCCGCCGTGGCCGTGCGGAACGGCTACTGCCGGCCGGATGTGGACGAATCCGGCGTCATCGAGATCCGGGACGGCCGCCATCCGGTGGTGGAGCAGGTTTTGAAAGACAGCCTCTTTGTTCCCAACGACACGTTCATGGGGGAGAAGGAGGAGCGGGTGGCCATCATCACCGGCCCCAACATGGCGGGCAAATCCACCTATATGCGCCAGGTGGCCCTCATCGTCCTCATGGCACAGATGGGCTCCTTCGTGCCGGCGGCCAGCGCCCGCATCGGCGTGGTGGACCGCATTTTCACCCGCATCGGCGCCAGCGACGACCTCAGCGCCGGCCAGTCCACCTTCATGGTGGAGATGACGGAGGTGGCGGACATCCTGCGCCATGCCACGAAGCACTCCCTGCTGATCCTGGACGAGATCGGCCGGGGCACCTCCACCTTTGACGGCATGTCCATTGCCCGGGCGGTGCTGGAGTACTGCGCGGACAAAAAGCTCCTGGGGGCCAAGACCCTGTTCGCCACCCACTACCATGAGCTGACGGAGCTGGAGGATACCCTCCCCGGCGCCGTGAACTACAACATCGCCGTCAAGACCCGGGGAGAGGACATCACGTTCCTGCGAAAGATCATCCGGGGCGGCGCGGACCGCAGCTACGGCATCGAGGTGGCCAAGCTGGCGGGGCTGCCGGACAAGGTGGTCCAGCGGGCAAAGAAGATCTTGAAGGAGCTGGAGGCGGAAAACGGCGTCCAGTACGTGGCCGCCCGGAAAGAGGAGGACCAGGTGTCCCTTGCCGCCATGGGCGAGGGGGAGGTCCTGGACGCTTTGCGCCGCTGCCAGCCGGACACGTTAACTCCAATCGAGGCCATGAGCCTTATTTACGAGTGGAAGCAGAAGCTCTCCTGATTGTTTCTGACGAGGAAAACCAATGGCAAAGAAAAAGACAAGCCCTTACATGACCCCCGGCGAGCAGGTCGCCGGCACGGTGTTTTTCGTGATCTACCTGGTGGTGCTGCCCTTTGTGACGGGGCGGCTGTTCCGTCTGGCGGAGCTGCTGCTGGACGTGACCATCTCCCAGGCCCTGCAAAACGTCATCTACTACTACGTGCTGTTCGCGGTGACGCTGCTGATCTTCCATAAATTTCTGGCCAGGACCTGCCGGAACCTGGCGGACAACCTGGGGGTTGCCTGCCAGACGCTGCTGGTGGGCCTGGTGGGGCTGTACGGCCTCAATGAGCTGGCCTACCGGCTGACGAACCTGGTGATGGTGAACCGCACCAACCTCAACGACACCGCCATCTCCGCCCAGATGGATGCCGCGCCCCACATGACGCTGCTCATCGTGGTGTTTCTGGCGCCCTTCGTGGAGGAGACGCTGTTCCGGGGCCTGGTGTTCGGCAACCTGAAGGGCAAGAGCCGGCCGGTGGCCTATGTGGTGTCCTGCGCCCTGTTCGCCCTGCTGCACGTGTGGCAGTTCGCGGTGGTGCACCAGGATGTGACGTATTTCCTGCTGATGCTGCAATATCTGGTGCCGGGCGTGGTGCTGGCCTGGGCCTATGACCGCAGCGGCACGCTGTGGACCTCCATCGCCCTGCACGCCCTGGCCAATGCCCTCAGCGTCTGGGCCATGGCCTGAAAGGAGAAGCTATGACAGGTGAACTGATCTTGGAAAACGGCGGCTGGAAGCGCCGCCTGCCCGCGGCGGCGGCCACCGCCGTCCTGGCCCTGCTGGTGGTGTGGCCCGCGGTGAAGCTGATGGTGCGGCGGGGCGTTCACGGCCTCATGCTGCAAATTTCCACCGCCGTGCTGGCGCTGGTTTTGTGGTGGGTGCTGTACCCGGTGGTGAGCCGGCTGTTCTCCCGGGAAAGGGAGAATGGCCGCGTCCGCTGGACGCTGACAGGGGACAGCCTGACCATCGGGGAGGATGTGATCCCCCTGGAAACCGTCAAAACGGTCCACTGCTGGGCCAACCGCAGCGCCCTGGGCACCGCCGACGGGGGACTGACCGTCAACATCGAGACCAACGGCAAAAACCGGGTGCTGCGCTCCCTGCGTTCCGGTCAGGAGGCGGAGACCTCCGACCGGCTGCTGCGGGAGCTGGTGGAGGCCATGGGCTACGGCGCCCGCCTGCCGCAAAAAGAATCCTGACAAGAAAGAGAAAGACCGGACCCTATGAGTTTTTTTGACACCTTCAGCCAGATGCTGGTGATCCTGGCTGCCATCGCCGTGGGCTTCACGGCCAACCGCATGGACTTTCTGGACAGCCATGCCAACCAGAAGATCTCTCAGCTGCTGCTGAACTTCACCACCCCCGCCCTCATCGTTGCCTCCGTCCTCACCGGGGAGACCCTGCCGGCCCTGGAGGAGATTTTATCCGTCTTAAAGGTCAGCGTCATTTTCTACGGGGTGGAGATGGTATTTATCCTGACGGTGCCCCGCATCGTCGGCGGCACGCCGGGCCAACAGGGCGTGTGGCGCTATACCATGGGCTTTCCCAACGTGGGCTACATCGGCTATCCCGTGGCGGTGGCCCTGTTCGGCCAGGGGGCTATGTTCTATGCCGCCGTCCTGGCCCTGCCCTTCAATCTGCTGACCTTTACCTTGGGGCCCCTGATGCTGGGCGGCGGCGCCCGCTTCCACTGGAAGCAGGTGGTCTCTCCCTGCACCTGCGCCTCCGTTCTGGCCCTGGTCCTGGCGCTGGCCCGCCTGCGGCCGCCCGCCCTCATCGGCGAGATGCTGGCTTTTGTGGGCGACCTGACGGTGCCTCTGGCCCTGGTGCTGGTGGGCTCCTTGCTGGCGGGCCTGCCCGTGAAGCGGATGCTGGGGGGAGTCCGGGTGTGCGTGCTTTCCGCGGTGCGCCTGCTGGTGATGCCGGCGGCGCTGTGGCTGGTGCTGCGGAACCTGGGCATCGAGCCTCTGATCATGGGCATTGCCGTCACCCAGATGGCCATGCCCACCGCCATCAACGGCACATTGCTGTGCATGGCCTACGGCGGCGACAGCGAGGCCATGGCCCAGATCACCTTCATGACCACCCTGGCGTCCATCGTCACCATCCCGTTGGTGGCGGCCCTGCTGCTGTAAAAGGCTCCGCTGCGAAAGGAAGAACGATATGCCTCACATCCAACAATTAGACGCCCATGTGGCGGATCTCATTGCCGCCGGCGAGGTGGTGGAGCGGCCCGCCAGCGTGGTGAAGGAGCTGGTGGAAAACACCATCGACGCCGGAGCCTCCGCCGTGGTGGTGGAGATCCAGCGGGGCGGCATGGGCCTTATCCGGGTGACGGACAACGGCTGCGGCATCGCGCCGGAGGAGCTGCCCACCGCCTTTTTGCGCCATGCCACCAGCAAGCTCCGCTGTGAGGAGGACCTGGGCAAGATCGGCACCCTGGGCTTCCGGGGGGAGGCCCTGGCGGCCATCTCCGCCGTCAGCCGGGTGGACATCCTCACCCGCCGCCCCGGCACGGACCTGGGGGCCCGCCTCCACCTGGAGGGCGGCGTCGCCGGAGCCGTGGAGGAGGCCGGCGCTCCGGAGGGCACCACCATCATCGTCCGGGACCTGTTTTACAATACCCCGGCCCGGTTAAAATTCATGCGGAAGGACAGCGCCGAGACGGCGGCGGTCAGCGGCCTCATGCAGCATCTGGCCCTGTCCCATCCCGATATTTCCTTTAAGTTTATCAAGGACGGCGCCGAGGCCCTCCACACTCCCGGCGACGGCAAGCTGGATTCCGCCATTTACGCGGCCCTGGGCCGGGAGTTTGCCCGGAGCCTGGTGCCGGTGGAGGGCCGGGGCGGCGAGGCCGCCGTCACCGGCTTTGTCACCAAGCCTTTGCTGGGCCGGGGCTCCCGGTCCATGCAGGTGTTTTTCGTCAACGGCCGCTTCATCAAGTCCCAGCTGCTGACGGCGGCCCTGGAGGAGGGCTACCGCAACCAGATCATGAAGGGGAAGTTCCCCGGCTGCGTGCTGTCCGTCACGCTGCCGGTGACGGCGGTGGATGTGAATGTGCACCCTGCCAAGACCCAGGTGAAGTTCGCCCGGGAGCGGGAGGTGTTCGACGCCGTGTACCACACGGTGCTGGACTGCCTGGACCGGGACGGCGCACCCGCTCCGGCGCCCAAGCCGGCGGGGGAGACCGTGAATCCCCGGCAGGACTTTTTCCAGTCTATGGACGCCAGGAGCTTCCGCCAGCGGGCGGAGGCGACCGCCTCCAAGCCCGCCGTCCCGCCGCGGCCCCAGCCCCGTCCGGCGGCGCCTGCCCGGCCCGCCTTTGACAGCGAGGCGCCGGGACGGATGGCGCGGGTGGCGGACAGTGCCCCAGAAAAGCAGCCCTACCGGGCGGCCTTCCGTCCGGTGGAAAAAGTATCCATCGGCAAGCCGCCCGCCTCTGTGGCGGAGCCGCCCGGGAAAGCGGCAGCGCCGGGACCGGAGAAAGCGGAAAAGCCGCCGCGGCCCTTCGTGCCGGCCATTCCCCGGCAGCAGACGTTGGACCTGCCGGAGCAGCAGACCATCGAGCCGCCGAAGGAGGCCCCCTGGCGCATCGCCGGGGAGGTGCTCCACACCTACATCGTCTGTGAGAGCGAAGACGGCTGCGTCTGGCTCATCGACAAGCACGCCGCCCATGAGCGGATGAACTTTGACCGGCTGAAGGCCGCCCAGGAGCCGCCTATGCGCCAGACCCTGCTCCAGCCCGTGGCGGCGGAGCTGGGCCGGGAGGACGCGGCGCTGCTGCTGGAAAACCGGGAGGCGCTGGAGCGGTTCGGCTTTGCCTGCGAGGATTTCGGCGACGGCACCATCCTGGTGCGGGAGGTCCCGGCGGACATTGACGCGGCGGACACCGCCGCCACGCTGGAGGAGTTCGCGGAAAAGCTGCGGACCGGCCGCTCCCCGGCGGAAAAGCGGGAGGGCCTGCTGCATACCATGGCCTGCAAGGCCGCCATCAAGGGCGGCTGGACCAGCGACCCGGCGGAGCTGCGGGTGCTGGTGGACAAGGTCCAGAGCGGGGAGGTCAAATACTGTCCCCACGGCCGCCCCGTTGCGGTGAAGCTGACGAAGTACGAGTTAGAGAAGATGTTCAAGCGGGTCTGAGAAATTCTGCGCATCCCCCGTTTCGGGTTTCCATACAGCCGTGATATGAAGGAGGAGATTTTATGCTATTGTTCGTGGATTGCTGCATCAGCCACCGGGGAGACCGCTCCCGCAGCCATGCCCTGTGCCAGGCGTTTTTGGAGGAGTTCAAGCGCACCCACCCGGCGGTGGACATCGAGACGGTGAATCTCCAGCGCATGGGGCTGCAGCCCTTCGACCAGTTCGCAACGGATGACCGCAATGCCCTGCGAAAGGTCCGCTCCTTTGATTCTCCTATCTTCAAGCTGGCCCGCCAGTTCAAACGGGCGGACCAGATCGTCATCGGCGCGCCCCTGCGGGACCTGACCTTCCCGGCCATGCTGCGGGTGTACATTGAGTATATCTGCGTCCGGGAAGTGACCTATCACTATGAGGGACAGACCTGCGTGGGCGACTGCATGGCCACGAAGCTGGCCTACCTCACCGTCAGCGGCGGCCCGGAGCCGGAGGAGAACCTGGGCGTGGAGTACTGGCGGCAGCTGTGCGAGCGCTTCGGCATCCGGCAGTACGACCATATTGCCGCCTACGGCCTGGACTTCGCGCCGGAAAAGACGGAGGAGATCATGGCCGAAGCCTGTGAAAAGGCCCGGGCCCTGGCAAGGACTTATTGATTCGGGAAGGAGGAGAACCATGGCGCCGAAAATCGTCTGCGTGGTGGGACCCACCGCCTGCGGAAAAACCACGCTGGGGGTCCTGCTGGCAAAGCGGTTTGACGGCGAGGTGGTCTCCGCCGATTCCATGCAGATCTACAAGGGGATGACCATCGGCACCGCCGCCCCCAGGTTGGCGGAGATGGACGGCGTGCCCCACCATATGGTGGCCGTGGCGGACCCGGCGGAGCAGTGGTCCGCCGCCCGGTACGCCGAAACCGCCATCCCCATCATCGATGACATCCTGGCCCGGGAGAAGCTCCCCATCCTGGTGGGCGGCACGGGGCTGTGGCTGGACGCCGTGGTCCGGGGCCACGGCTTTGCCGGCGGCCACGCCGGCGGCGCCGTGCGGGCCGCGCTGCAAAAGCGCCTGGAGGCGGAGGGCATCGGCCCGCTGCTGGCGGAGCTGCGGCAGGTGGACCCCGCTGCGGCGGAGCGGCTCCATCCCGCCGACGAAAAGCGCATCCTCCGGGCCCTGGAGGTGTGGCTGGAGACGGGAAAGACCATCACCGCCCACAATGAGGAGACAAAGACGCTGCCGCCCCGGTACGACGCCGTGTGGATCGGACTGCGCTTCGCGGACCGGGAGGATATGAAGGCCCTCATCGACCGGCGGGTGGACGCCATGGTGGAGGAAGGCCTTCTGGACGAGGTGAAAGGGCTGCTGGAAAGCGGCCTGCCCCGGGAGGCCACGGCCCTCCAGGCCATCGGCTACAAAGAGTTTCTGGGGGTGCTGGAGGGGACCGCCACGGAGGCGGAGGCCATCGCGGAGGTAAAGCTCCGCTCCCGGCAGTACGC
Organism: Clostridiales bacterium; assembly: GCA_004558115.1. Lineage (GTDB taxonomy): Bacteria > Bacillota > Clostridia > Oscillospirales > Oscillospiraceae > Oscillibacter. Next base: position 16,868 of record SFDT01000029.1, read on the forward strand.
CAAGCGCCAGCTGACCTGGCTGCGGCGGAATCCGGACATCCACTGGATCGAATGGGAAAAAGAACGGGATTTTGGCCGGGCCTTACAGGTTTCGACGGAAATCCTGACGGCCGCGGGGGTATCCTAACCCCAGGCGGACGGAAAAACATGGAAAACGTCCGACCCAAACAGAAAAAAGGAGCGGACATACCATGGTGACAAAAGCGAATTTACAGGATCTCTTTTTGCTGCGGGCCCGGCGGGAGTCGGTACCGGTGACGCTGTTTTTGATGAACGGCTTCCAAATGCGGGGCGTCATCACCGGCTTTGACGCCTTCGTGGTGGTGCTGGACTCCGACGGCAGGCAGCAGGTAATCTATAAGCACGCCATCTCCACCATCGCGCCGGCGCGGCCGGTGGACCTGACGGACGACAATCCATGACCGCGCTCCGGGGACGGCCCGGCGGCGCCGTGAGGTAATTTCCTGATGAAAAACAGCTCTTTCGGTACAAAATGCTTGCTGCTGGCGGTGACGCTGGGCGTCCTGGCCTATTTCGGCATCCAGGGCCTGCAATATCTCGGCGACCCGCTGACCACCACCCTGGCGTACAATTACCAGGTGGAGGAGGGCATGGACCTTTCCGGCTATGTGGTGCGCCGGGAGCAGGTGCTGGCGGATGAGGCCAGCGGCCTTCTGCGATTGCAGCGGTCGGAGGGGGAGAAGGTCAGCGCCGGCGGCACCGTGGCCCTGGTGTACGCGGACCAGGCCTCCCTGGACCGGCAGCGGGAGATCGACGAGCTGTCGGGCCGCATCGAGCAGCTGCAATTCGCCCAGGAGGCGTCTCTCGGGTCCGAGGTGTCGCTGAAGCTGGACGCCCAGATCATGCGCAGCCTCCTGGATTACCGGGCGGAGCTGGCGGCGGGACGGCTGGACAACGCCGAGGAGCATGAGACGGAGCTGAAGTCCCTGGTGCTGAAGCGGGATTACACCTATTCCGACACGGAGGACCTGTCCGGCCAGATCGCGGAGCTCCAGAGCCAGCTGAAGGAGCTGAAGGCCCAGGCGGCCTCCTCTGTCCGGGCCGTCAAGGCGCCGGTGTCCGGTGTGTACTCCGCCGTGGTGGACGGCTACGAGACCGTCCTGACGCCGGGGCTGCTGGCGGATATGACGCCCTCCCAGCTCAATGCCGTTCAGGCGGATGAGACCCTCACCTCCCAGACGGGGAAGCTCATTCTGGGGGACAGCTGGTATTATGCCGTCACCATGTCCGCCGGCCAGGCCAAGGCCCTCCGGGACAGCGGCGGCACCATGACGCTGCGCTTTGCCAAGGGCGTGGAGCAGGACCAGACGGTCACGCTGTACGCCGTGGGGCCGGAGGAGCAGGGCCGGGTGGTGGTGACCTTCCGGGGCGCGTACAACATGGCCCAGGTGACACTGCTGCGCCGGCAGAGCGCCCAGCTCATCTGGCGGACCGTCGCCGGCATCCGGGTGCCCAACGAGGCCCTCCGGGCCGCCAACACCAAGGTGGACCAGGAGGGGAACCGTACCGCGGTGGAGAGCCTGGGTGTCTACTGCGTGGTGGGCATGGAGGCCCGCTTCAAGCCGGTGGAGGTGCTGTACAGCGGCGACGGCTTTGTGCTGGTGCGGTCCACGGCGGCCTCCGACCAGGAGAGCCTGCGGCTCCGCCCCGGCGACGAGATCATCATCAGCGCCAAAGACCTGTACGACGGAAAAGTCGTGGGATAAAGAGAAATGAATAAAAGGAAGTAAGAGCCATGTCCATTGCAGAGAATATCGCCCAAGTCCGAACCAATATCGCCCAGGCCTGCGCCCAGGCGGGCCGGTCTCCGGAGGAGATCACCCTGGTGGGCGCCAGCAAAATGAACGACGCCGCCGCCTGCCGGGAGGCCATTGCCGCCGGCATCGACGCCCTGGGAGAAAACCGCGTCCAGGAGATGACCGCCAAATTGGCGGACAACGCCTACGACGGCGCGCCGCTGCACTTCATCGGCCACCTCCAGCGCAACAAGGTGAAGCAGGTGGTGGGCAAGGTGGCCCTCATCCAGTCCGTGGGCTCCATGGAGCTGCTGGAGGAGATCGAAAAGGTGGCCGCCAAGGAGCAGCTGGTCCAGGACATTTTGCTGGAGGTGAACATCGGCCGGGAGGAGGCCAAAAGCGGCTTTGACCCGGACGCGGTGACCGCCGCCGCGGAGGCGGCGCTGTCCCTGCCCCATGTCCGGGTGCGGGGCCTCATGACCATTCCTCCCGCGGATGCGGACCGGGACGCCAATATGCGGTATTTTCAGGAAGTGCAGGCACTTTATGTTGACATCAATACAAAATTGTTCCATAATGAATTAAAGTGCCTCTCCATGGGCATGAGCGGCGATTATATGGATGCCATTCGCTGCGGAGCCACCATGGTCCGGGTGGGCACCGCTATTTTCGGCGCCCGCAATTACAACATCTGAAACACTCCAACGAGGAGGCTTTGCCATGAGCATCATTGACGAACTGAAAAAATGGACCCATCCTTATGAGGACGAGGATGAGGAGTTTGAGGATTTTGAGGAGCCGCCCCGCCGGGAGCCCGCCTTTGACGACCGGAAGACCCGGGTGGAGGACCGCCGCAACAAGGTGGTGAACATCCACGCCACCACCCAGCTGAAGGTGGTGCTGGTGAAGCCGGAGCGGTTTGAAAACGCCTCCGAGATCGCCGACAACCTGAAGGACAAGCGGACCGTGGTGCTGAACCTGGAGTCCACCAACAAGGATGTGGCCCGCCGCCTCATCGACTTTTTGTCCGGCGTGGCCTACGCCGGCGAGGGCAAGATCAAGAAGGTGGCCGCCAATACATACCTCATCACGCCCTACTCCGTGGACATCGAGGGCGACCTCATCGACGAGCTGGAAAACAACGGTCTCTATTTTTAAAAGAATAGAGAAAGCACACAGGGGGGATTTTGCGTTATGCTGACACCGCAGGAAGTTTCGACCCACGCCTTTACCAAGGCGGTCATGGGCGGCTACAATATGGCCATGGTGGATGAGTTCCTGGACGAGCTCACCGACGATTACACGGCGCTGTACAAGGAAAACGCCGCGCTGAAGGCCAAGCTGAAGGTCCTGGTGGAGAAGGTGGAGGATTACCGCGCCACGGAGGACTCCATGCGGGCCACGCTGCTGACCGCCCAGAAGATGGCGGATTCCATCGTCCGGGAGGCGGAGGCCAAGCGGGACGAGATCATGAACCAGGCGGAGACCCAGGCTCAGGAGAAGATCGCCCAGCTGCGCCGGGAGATCGGCGAGTCGGAGGACCGCCTGCGCCAGGGCCAGCAGGAGCTGGCGAAGTTCATTGCCGCCAGCCGGGATATCTGCAATCAGCAGCTGGCGTATCTGGACCAGCTGCCCCAGCTGCCGGTGGAGCAGCCCGCCGCTCCCGCCGCGGAGGAGAAGGCCCAGGAGATCGAGGAAAATGTCCTGGCTGCCTTTGCCCAGCAGGATGTGGAGGAAGCGGAGGAGATCACGGAGGAGCCCGCCCCGGCGGATGATTATCCCGAGGGCGATCCCTTTGCCCGGGAGGAGCCGGAGGTGTCCGAGCCCACCCGCCGCATCAACATCAACGACCTGAAGTTTGGCCGCAACTATAAGGGCGGCGAATAAACCATGAAAAGCGGCTCAACATGAGCCGCTTTTTTCGCAGGAGGAACAGCATGGACAAGCAGCGGCCCATCGTGGCGTTTCTTTACGATTTTGACAAGACCCTCTGCACCACAGACATGGAGGATTATGCCTTTATCCCCAGCCTGGGCATGACGCCCCGGGAATTCTGGTCCGTGGCCAACGGCTTCGGCCACGCCAACCGTATGGACGGCATTCTGGCCTATATGTACACCATGATCCAGGAGTCGGAAAAGCGGCACCTGCCCTTCACCCGGGAGAGCCTGCGGGAGATGGGCCGGGACATCGTGCTGTTTCCCGGCGTGCAGGAGTGGTTCGGCCGCATCAACGCCTTCGGCGACAGCCAGGGAGTCCAGGTGGAGCACTACATCATCTCCTCCGGCCTGCGGGAGATCATTGAGGGCTCCTCCATCAGCGGGGAATTCAAGGAGATCTACGCCAGCGAGTTTTACTATGACGAGGCGGGCAAGCCCGTCTGGCCCAAGCTGACGGTCAACTTCACCGCCAAGACCCAGTTCGTCTACCGCATCAACAAGGGCGTGCTGGATGTGTCCGATGACAAGACTCTCAACGACTCCATGCCGGACGACAGCAAGCGGGTGCCCTTCACCAACATGGTCTACATGGGGGACGGCCTTTCCGATGTGCCCTGCATGAAGATGATGCGGGCCTACGGCGGCCAGGCCATTGCTGTGTACCAGGAGAGCAACCGCATGGGCGTGGAGGACCTGCTGGCCAAGGGCCGGGTGGACTTCATCTTCCCGGCGGATTACTCCGAGGGCACCGCCCTGGACCAGACGGTGAAGAACATCATCCGGAAAATGGCCATTGCCGATCGGCTGTGGAATGAGAACGCCCAGCAGCTGCGCACCATCGGCGGTGATGTGCTGCCGGACCAGGTGGGGCTGTTTTGAAAGAAGGGCTGCCAGGGGGCGGCCTTTCTTTTTTGGGCGACAGCCATGATGATGGCTGGGCATATGCGACCCATTTCTCTCACCGAGAGAAACGGGTCGCCCCCAAAGAGAGGCCAGGGGGAAACCCTTTCGGCTGGGTTTCCCCCTGGACCCCTTTCCTGAACGACCAGAAGGAAGGGGCTCCATCCCCGGAGCAGCAGCGGGGCCAAAGGTAAGGCGCTTCGATAAGCACCCCGGAATTTGCGGAAGCGTCACAACTTGCGGCTTGAAGGCTGGATGATTGCCAAGGTGCAGCGCACCCGGATGAGACCTGGCAGGTTTTATCCGGTCGTGGCTTTCAACCGTCCGCATCCCCAAACTTGCCCGAACGGGCAAGTTTGGACGAAGCGGCTTTTTCTTCCACCGTGCACGGCGCATTCTTTTTCGCCAAGACGAAAAAGAATGGGGGGTGCATTCCCGGCCTGGAAACCAGCCGAATTTCCCTCAAAATCTATTTACAATCCGTAGCCTTTTTGCTAAACTATACCCTGCGTATTAAAAAGAAACCCCAGTTTTAAAGGAGAGAGACCATGGCTTCCACATCTGAATTTTCCCGCACCCTGTCCCTGCTGCGGCAGGAACGGGGCGTATCTCAGCGCACCGCCGCCAGCGACCTGGGCATCTCCCAGGCCCTTTTGAGCCACTATGAAAACGGCATCCGGGAGCCGGGCCTTTCCTTCGTGGTGAAGGCCTGCGACTATTACCACGTCTCCGCCGACTTCATCCTGGGCCGCACTTTGTCCCGGGACGGCAGTATGCTCAGCTCCGAGGAGGTCCTGGGGGCGGCGGAGCCCGGCAACATCCTCCAGGGCAGCGTCCTGGCCACCCTCCAGAGCAAGCTCCTCTCCGGCGCCGTGGGGGTGCTGTTCGGCCTTTTGGGCAAGCTGGGGGACAAGGCCGCCATCAACGCGGCGGCGGCCTATCTGGGCGGCGCCGTGTACCAGCTCTACCGCCACCTGTACCGTGCCGCCGGGGCCAACGAGGCCTACTTTGCCCTGGACCCCGCCGCCTGCACCATGGGCACCGCCGACGCGGACATGAAGCTGGAGGAGGTGCGCTACGCCCGGGCGCTGCGGGCCCAGGCCGCCAAGAAGGCGGAATTCCCGGACCTGTCGCCGGAGGCGCTGGCCAGCAATTATCCCGGCCGCTGCCAGAGTCTGACCCAGGTGCTCAGCACCGCCGACGCCCGGCTGAATGCCCTGACGGAGAAGTGATATGAGCTTTCAGTCTCTGGCCTTTCTGGCCTTTCTGGCCATCGCCGTGCCTGCCTGCCTGCTTGCCTCCCGACACAGCCGCCGGACGGGCATGACGGTCCTTGGTATCGCCAGCCTGGTATTTTACGTGGCCGGCGGCGGATGGGACGCCTTTTCGGTGCTGTGCGCGGGAACGCTGGTCTCCATCCTGGCGGTGCAGCAGCTCTGGCGGGAAAGTGAGGGACGCCGTCGCCGCCGGGTGCTGGTCCTGGCGGCGGGGTACCACATCGCCGTGCTGCTGGTGTTCAAATATGCCGGCTTTTTCACCGGGGGACGGGTCTCCCTGGGCTGGGTGCCCTTGGGTTTGAGCTTTTTCACGTTCCAGCAGCTGTGGCTCCTCAAGGAGGTCTACACCGGCCAGTTCCGCCTGCGGAGCGGGGAGCTGCTGCCCCTGTATACGTTTTTCTTTCCCACCGTCACCTCCGGCCCCATTCTGCGGCCCGGCGCCTTCTTTCCCCAGCTGACGGGAGAGAAGTTCCTGCGGCCCGGCTGGGAGGATGCGGCGGCGGGGCTGTACGGCATCTGCTGCGGCACGGTGAAGAAGGTGCTGCTGGCGGACTCCTTCGGCGTCATCGTGAACAACGGCTGGGAGCGGCTGGGGGATCTGACGGCCCCCGGCGCCTGGCTGGTGATTTTGGGCTATACCCTCCAGCTGTACTTTGACTTTTCCGGCTATTGCGACATCGCCGCCGGCTGCGCCCGGCTGCTGGGCATCCGCCTGCCGGTGAACTTTGATTCCCCGTACCGTAGCCTTTCCATCGGGGAGTTCTGGAAACGCTGGCACATCACCCTGACCACCTTCCTGCGGGAGTGCCTGTATTTCCCCCTGGGCGGCAGCAAAAAGGGCGCCGCCCGGACGTATGTCAATATCCTCATCATCTTCCTGGTGAGCGGCTTCTGGCACGGGGCTGGATGGACGTTTTTGTTCTGGGGCCTGCTCCACGGCCTGGCCCAGGTGGCGGAGCGTCTGCTGGGCGACCGGCTGAAGCGCATCCCCAAGCCGGTCCGCTGGTGCCTAACCTTCGCCTTTGTGAATGTGGCGTGGGTGTTTTTCCGGGCACCGGATTTTTCCGGGGCCCTTCGCCTGCTGGCCACGGCCCTCACCGGCGTCATGGCCCGGCCGGGCGGCTGGCTGCTCCACGGGCTGTTTTCCAAGGAGACCGGGGCCATTCAGATGCTGCTGCCGGCGGTAAAGCCCTGGATGGACCTGGCGCGGGTGGCGCTGCTGTACGGCACCGGCATGGCGGTGGTGCTGCTGCCGGTGAACACGGCGGCGCGGATGGAGCGATTCCGTCCCAAATGGTGGCAGGCCGCGGCGCTGGCGGTGCTGACCGCCTGGTCCGTTTTGTCCTTCACCGGCATCACCACCTTTATCTACTCCAATTTTTGAAAAGGAGGTCCCATGAGCAAAGCATGCAAACGCTGGGCCTGCGGCCTCCTGGCGGCGGTCCTGGTCCTGCTGGCGGCCTGCGCCGCCGTGGTGTATATAGTGGACCCCTGCCTGTACTACCGGATGCCGGACAAGTGGGAGCCGGTGTTTTTCAGTGAGCGATACCAGGGCGCCGGCCTTGCCAAAAACGTCCCGGCGGACACGGTACTGGTGGGCACCTCCATGGCGGCCAATTACCGCGCCAGCGAGGTGGGGGAGACCTTCGGCGGCTCCGCTGTCCGCATCACCATTCCCGACGGCTATCTCAGCGAATTCGACCAGGTGATGGATGTGGTGTTCCGCAGCCAGACGCCCAGGCGGGTGGTGTTCGCCCTGGACCTGAACATCCTGGTCCGGGACGAGAGCGGCGTTACCGGCGCCATGCCGGAGTACCTGTACAACGACAGCCTGCTGGACGACGCCAAGTACCTTTTGAACAAGGACACCCTCTATTACAGCCTCTACGTTCTCATGACCAACCGCTGGGGCGGCGGCCAGACCTTGGACGAGAGCTTCACCTGGGACGAGGGCATCTGGTGGAACCACATGACGGCCCTGGAGAACTACACCCGCCCGGACATCGCGGCGCAGAGCGCGGACGCGGCAGCCTTCCGGGAAAATGCTGCCCGGAACCTGGCGGTGGTGGAGGGGTGGCTCCGGGCCCACCCGGACACGGAGTTCGATATTTTCTTCCCCCCTTACAGCATCCTGTTCTGGGATAAGACGGCCCGCCTGGGGCAGACGGAGGCCATGCTCTCCGCACTGGAGCAGGCCTGCAATACCCTTTTGACCTATGACAACGTAAAGCTGTACGGCTTTTTGCTGGACCGGGAGATCGTGGAAAACCTGGACAACTACTGCGACTATGTTCACCACTCCGGGGAAGTCTGCCGCCGGATTTTGGCGAAAATGGCCGCCGGAGAGGACCGCCTCACAGCGGAAAACACAGAGAAGGTACTCGCCAACTGGCGGGACTTTGTGGTAGACTATGATTATGAGAAATTCTGGGACGAATCCTTCTGGTGGAAGTGGAACGAGACCCATCCCGGCGTCCCTGCGTGATCCTCAAACCCCAACGGAGGTTTATTTTCTATGACAAAACAGCAGAATATCCGAAACTTTTCAATCATTGCCCATATTGACCTCGTCGTCGCAAAGTCCGTTTGACTGCGTTTCCGCCTGCGGCGAAAACTGCGCGCACTCCCTTGCTCCTCCTCTCCCCAAAAAGTCCGAAGGACTTTTCGGGGACCCCAGACTTGATTTGAAAAACGGCGCTTCGCGCCGCCCCGCAGAGCGGGGCCCCGCGTGGACTTGCCCATGGAGGTTATCCGAACAATGACAAAACAGCAGAATATCCGAAACTTCAGCATTATTGCACATATTGACCACGGCAAGTCCACGCTGGCGGACCGGCTGCTGGAAAAATGCGGCGCCGTCACGGCCCGGGAGATGTCCAGCCAGCTGCTGGACAACATGGACCTGGAAAAGGAACGGGGCATCACCATCAAGGCCCGGGCCGTCCGACTGCACTACAAGGCCCAGGACGGGGAGGTCTACGAGCTGAACCTCATCGACACCCCGGGCCACGTGGACTTCAACTACGAGGTGTCCCGGTCCCTGGCGGCCTGCGAGGGCGCCGTGCTGGTGGTGGACGCCACCCAGGGGGTGGAGGCCCAGACCCTGGCCAACACATACCTCGCCATGGAGCACGACCTGGAGATCCTGCCGGTGTTCAACAAGATCGACCTGCCTGCCGCCGACCCTCAGAAGGCCAAGCAGGAGGTGGAGGACATCATCGGCCTGCCGGCTCTGGACGCGCCGGAGATCTCCGCCAAAATGGGCATCAATATCGACGCCGTGCTGGAGGACATCGTGAAAAACGTGCCGCCTCCCGCCGGCGATGTGAACGCTCCGCTGAAGGCGCTGATCTTTGACAGCCAGTATGACAGCTACCGGGGCGTCATTGTGTATTTCCGCGTCATGGAGGGCAGCATCCGCACCGGCCAGCAGGTGAAGCTCATGGCCTCCGGCGCCGTGTACCAGGTCATCGAGTGCGGCCACCTGCTGCCCCTGGGCCTGGAGCCCTGCGGCTGCCTGGAGGCCGGCGAGGTGGGCTATTTTACCGCCAGCATTAAAAACGTCCAGGATACCCGGGTGGGCGACACCGTCACCGACGCCGCCACCCCCACGGCGGAGCCCCTGCCCGGCTACCGCCCCGTGCAGCCCATGGTGTACTGCGGCATTTACACGGAGGACGGCTCCAAATATCCGGACCTGCGGGACGCTCTGGAAAAGCTGCGGCTCAACGACGCCTCCTTGAGCTTTGAGCCGGAGTCCTCCGTGGCCCTGGGCTTTGGCTTCCGGTGCGGCTTTTTGGGTATGCTCCACATGGAGATCATCCAGGAGCGGCTGGAGCGGGAATTTGACCTGGACCTGGTCACCACGCTGCCCTCTGTCGTCTACCATGTCTATAAGACCGACGGCACCATGGTGAAGGTGGACAACCCCCATAACTATCCGGACCCCGCCACCATCGAGCACGCGGAGGAGCCCTATGTGAAGGTGAACATCATCGCCCCCAACGAGTACGTGGGCAACATCATGCCCATGTGCCAGAACCGCCGGGGGGAGTTCCACGACATGCAGTATCTGGACACCCACCTGGTGGAGCTCCACTATCAGATGCCCCTCAACGAGATCATCTATGATTTCTTCGATACCCTGAAGGCCAATACCAAGGGCTATGCCTCTTTGGACTATGAGCTCTCCGATTACCGGCCCAGCGAGCTGGTGAAGGTGGACCTGAAGCTCAACGGCGAGGGCGTGGATGCCCTCAGCTTCATCGCCCATAAGGACAGGGCTTATCCCCGGGCCCGGCGCCTGTGCGAAAAGCTGAAAGAAAATATTCCCCGCCAGCTGTTTGAGGTCCCTGTCCAGGCGGCCATCGGCGGCCGGGTCATTGCCCGGGAGACGGTGAAGGCCATGCGCAAGGACGTGCTGGCCAAGTGCTACGGCGGCGACGTCACCCGGAAAAAGAAGCTGCTGGAAAAGCAAAAAGAGGGCAAGAAGCGGATGCGGAGCCTGGGATCGGTGAAGGTGCCGACAGAGGCATTCCTGGCAGTGCTGAAGCTGGACGAGTGACTTGCCCTCTGCGAGCGGAAGCGAGCCGCCGTGCAAGCGGCGCCAAGCGTTTTGAAGCGAAGCGGAAAAACCTTGAACCGGG
>SFDT01000069.1 GCA_004558115.1 Clostridiales bacterium
TGCAGCTGATCGCCCGGCTGCGCCGGGAGCTGGGCATTTCGTATCTGTTTATCTCCCACGACCTCAACGTGGTTTACGAAATCTGCGACCGGTGCCTGGTGATGCACCAGGGACGCATCGTGGAGCAGGGGCCGGTGGAGGAGCTATTTGACCATCCGAAGGAGGAATATACCCGCCGGCTGCTGGCAGCGGCGGAGTGAGCGCATATGACCGAAGAACGGAGACAGAAATTACTGCAATCATCCCAGGGCCCCGGGGCGGAGCCCTTCAGCCAGTATAATCACATGAAGGTCACCGCCGTGGACGACGGCACCGCCACCGTGGAGCTGGAGCTGCAGCCGGACAGCCTGAACTGCTGGGGCACCCCCCACGGCGGCGCGCTGTTTACCATGGCCGACGTGGCGGCGGGGATGGCCCTGCTGACCCTGCGGCAGGAGGTGACCTTCACGGTGTCCTCCAGCATCGAATACCTGTCCGCCGCGCCGGGAACCGGGAAGCTCACCGCCGTGGGCTCCGTGGAGAAGATGGGCGGGCACATGGGCTTCAGCCGCACGGACATCCGGGACGAGGGCGGCAGGCTCATCGCCGCATTGCGGACGGTGATGTATCTGACGGGCCGCCCGCTGGAGCTGTGAGGGCATTTTTCCGGCGGCACCGGGGGCTGCACATCTGGCTTCTGTCGGTGTGCGGGGTGCTGGCCCTGTACTTTGCCCTGCGGCCGGTGCCGGGGCTGATGACCCGGTTCAGCCGGGGGATCATCATGCCCCTGGAGCGGGCGGTGGCGGCGGTGTGCTACCGGGCGGACTTCTCCGTGGCAGAGCTGCTGTATGCCACGGCGGCGGGAGTTATCCTGCTGTGGCTGGGCACCACCGTCCGGCGGCTGATCACGGAAAAGGGCCGCCGGGGGCGGATCGTGTACCGGTTCGTGCTGACCGCCGTGTGCATCGTGCTGACGGTATACGCCGGGTTCAGCCTGCTGTGGGGCGTCAACTACTATGCCGAGTCCTTCCAGGAGCAGTCCGGCGTGTATGCCCGGGAGTCCACCCCGGAGGAGCTGGCCCGGGTGACGGAGTATTTCGCCCGGCAGCTGGCCGGCTGCGCCGATCAGGTAAAGCGGGACGAAAACGGCCTCTTTGCCGAAAGCCGAGCGGACATCTTCACCCACAGCATGGAGGTGTTCGACGGGATATATGACGAGTTTCCGTGCCTGGTGATGGAGGACCATGTACCCAAGGGGGTGCGGTTTTCCACGGCCCTCAGCGCCATGGACTTCACGGGGTTTTACTTCCCCTTTACCGGGGAGGCCAACCTGAACATCGACAGCCCCGCCTGCTATCTGCCCAGCACCATTGCCCATGAGATGGCCCATCAGCGGGGCATCGCCTCGGAGCAGGAGTGCAATTTCATCGCCATTGCCGCCTCCACCACGGCGCAGAGCCCGGCGTATCGCTACTCCGGGTGGCTGATGGGGTTCACCTACCTCTCCAACGCCCTGTACCGGGCGGATCAGGAGGCCTGGAAGCAGGTGCGGGTGCTGCTGCCGGACACGGTGGTGGCGGACCTGCGGGACAACTCCGCCTATTGGGCGGAATTTGAGGGTCCGGTGAACGACGCGGCCCAGAAGGTGTATGACTCCTTCCTGAAAAGCAGCGGCGAGTCACGGGGGACCCAGAGCTACGGCACCGTGGTGGATATGCTGATGGCGTATTATGGATAAGTCAAAAAAGGCGCTGCCGGGGGCAGCGCCTTTTGCCGTTTGCACAAAAAACCACCCACGTTCCCGGCAAGAGTCACAAATTCCGCAAAAATGGGCGCTTTTTGTCGAGACAGGGCTTGCGCGCAGGGCGTCGGAATGGTAGAATGAAGCTGTTGCGCCCGGAAGGCGCAGAGGAAAACAATTCAGAAAAGGAGAGAGTTTATGGATCGTTTCTTCCATGTAACCGAAAAAGGCTCCACCATCCGGACGGAGATCATGGCCGGTATCACCACCTTCATGGCTATGGCTTACATTCTGATGGTCAACGCCGGTATGTTCTCGAACCCCTTTGGCGACGGCACAGACGTGCTGGGCGTCAGCTACGGTGCCATCTATGTGGCCACCGCCATTTCCGCCGTGGTGGGCACCCTGCTCATCGGCCTGCTGTCTAACCTGCCGCTGGCGCAGGCCTCCGGCATGGGCCTCAACGCCTATTTCGTCTACACCGTGTGTGTGGGCCTGGGCCTGAGCTATGCCAACGCCCTGGTGCTGGTGCTGTT
>SFDT01000030.1 GCA_004558115.1 Clostridiales bacterium
ATCTTCGAGATCGCCGACTACGGCATCTGCGGCGACCTGTTCAAGGTCACCCCGCTGCTGATCGAGGCTGTCCGCGCCGCCAAGGCCGCGAAGTAAGAGCACTTCAAAAGGCAAAAAAATCCGAAGGACGAAAGTCCTTCGGATTTTTTGCATCAAAGGGATCACAGCTCCGGCATCCGGGCCTCGGGGATGTCCACCTCCGGCATCAGCTCCCGGCTGACGATGGTCAGCATTTTTTCCAGCTTGTCACATTCCTCAGGCGTAAACCGCTGGGAGATGCGGTGCATGACCTCCACCATGTAGGAGGCGGAGATGTTATAGTAGTCGATATATTTGGGGGTGACCTCCAGGTGGTATTCCCGCTTGTCCTCGTGGGACTGGACCTTGCGGATATAGCCCTTCTTCACCAGGCTGTTGACCTTGTAGGCGGCGTTGGGCGGCGAAATGCGCATAAACGTCGCAAACTCGTTGACGGTGGGCGTCCCCAGGGCCATGATGGTCTCCATGCAGAAGGTCTCCACCGTGGTGAGGCTGGCCTCCCGGTCCTGAAAGCGCCGGAAGATCTCCTGATAAAAGTGCAGCTTGAATTTGGTGTACACGTTGAAAAAAGCCTGTTCCAGCATAACGTCCGCTCACTTCCGCAAAATTTCTGCCCCTGTCCGGCAGGGACGCTTCCACCAATATCCACATAGCTGGCGGATTTGTGTCGTATGAATAACAGTATAGCAACTTTGCGGCGAAACGGCAACCATTATCCGCTGATGGCGAAGGTCAGCTCCGCTGTGCAGGCGACCTCGCCATTCACCATGGCCTTGCATTCGCCGATGCCCACGGGCCCCCGGCGCTTTGTCAGCATGCATTCCATCTCCAGCACATCGCCGGGGATGACCTTCCGCTTGAAACGGGCGTTTTTCACGCCGCCGAACAGCGCGATCTTGCCCTGGTTCTCCGGCAGGGACAAAATGGCGATGGCGCCCACCTGGGCCATGGCCTCCAAAATCAGCACGCCGGGGAAGATGTGCTGCTGGGGGAAGTGTCCGCAGAACACCGGCTCGGCGGCACTGATACATTTCATGCCCTTGGCCCACTGGCCGGGCTCGTAGTCGGTGATGCGGTCCACCAGGGCGAAAGGATAGCGGTGGGGCAGGATCTCGGCGATCTGATTGGAGTTCAGTTCCATGGTTACGCCTCCCACTTCTTCATCAGCAGGCTGCCGTTGTGGCCGCCAAAGCCCAGAGAGTTGCTCATGGCATAGCGGATCTCCGCGCTGCGGCCCTCATTGGGCACCACGTCCAGGTCGCATTCCGGGTCGGGAGTCTGGTAGTGGATGGTGGCGGGCAGGAAGCTGTCATGCAGGCTGAGGGCGGTGAAGATCGCCTCCACAGCGCCGGCGGCGCCCAGCATATGGCCGGTCATGGACTTGGTGGAGCTCATGGCCAGCTTGTAAGCGTGGGAGCCAAACACCGTCTTGACGGCGGCGGTCTCACCGGCGTCATTGAGGTGAGTGGAGGTTCCGTGGGCGTTGATATAGTCCACGTCCTCCGGCACCGCGCCGCCGTCCGCCAGCGCCAGGGCCATGGCTTTGGCGCCGCCGCTGCCGTCAGGCCGGGGGGCGGTCATGTGATAGGCGTCACAAGTGGCGCCGTAGCCCACCACCTCGGCATAAATACGGGCACCCCGGGCCAGGGCGTGGTCCAGCTCCTCCAGCAGCAGCATACCGGCGCCTTCGCCCAGAACAAAGCCGCTCCGCTCCGCGTCAAAGGGAATGGAGGCCCGGACGGGATCCTCCGCCTGGGTCAGGGCCTTCATGGAGGTGAAGCCGCCGATGGCAAGGGGCGTGACGCTGGCCTCGGTGCCGCCGCAGAGCATGGCGTCGGCGTAGCCGTCCCGGATGTAGTGGAAGGCGTCGCCCACGGCGTTGGTACCGCCGGCGCAGGCGGTGACCGGGCAGGAGCACATACCCTTAAAGCCGCTGAGGATGGCCACCTGTCCCGCGGCCATGTTGCAGATGCCCATGGGGATGTAGAAGGGGGACACCCGGTCCCAGCCCTTTTCCTTGCCGCGGTCATGCTCGCTCTCCGTGATGGAGAGACCGCCGATGCCGCTGGAAATGATGACGCCGCAGCGGTCCAGGTCGGCATGGGCAGGGTCAAAAGCCGCGTCCGCCAGAGCTTCCTTGGCGCAGGCCACGGCGAACTGGGTGAAGCGGCCCATGTGCTTGGCCTCCGGCTTGGTCATGTAGTTGGCCGGGTCAAAGCCCTTGACCTCGGCGGCCAGGTGGACCTTCATGCCGGTGGGGTCGAACTGGGTGATGGGAGCGATGCCGCACACGCCGTCCTTCACGGCCTGCCAGCTCTCGCTTGCGGTAAGGCCCACGGGGGTCACGGCCCCCAGGCCGGTAATGACGACTCTGCGTCGATCCATAGTGTAACCTCCTGGAAAATGTAAAAGTGAAAGTTGGGAAAATGTTTCGCGGGAATTCACTTCCCGCGAAACTCCTCTGCCCGCCGGGGTGACACATCCGCTGTGCGGATGTGAGGGGGTTCAGCGGAGCCGGACCAAAGGCACGGCGGAGCGTCTAAGGGGGACGCAGTCCCCCTTGGAATGCTTCACATGGCCATGCCGCCGTCCACAGCCAGCACCTGGCCGGTGATATAGGCGGCCTCATCGCTGGCCAGGAAGGCCACCGCCCAGGCCACGTCTTCCGGCGCACCCAGCTTCTGCATGGGAATGGAGGCCAGAGTGGCGGTCTTGGCGGCGTCCGTCATGGCGGCGGTCATATCCGTTTCGATAAAGCCGGGGGCCACGGCGTTGACGGTGATGCCCCGGGAGGCCAGCTCCTTGGCAAGAGACTTGGTCATGCCCACCACGCCCGCCTTGCTGGCGGCGTAGTTCACCTGGCCGGCATTGCCCCGCAGGCCCACCACGCTGCTGAGATTCACGATGCGGCCGTACCGCTGGCGCATCATGAGGCGGGACACCGCCTTCATGCACAGGAAGGTGCCCTTCAGGTTGGCGTTGATGACGGCGTCGAAATCCTCGTCCTTCATCATCATGAGCAGACCATCCCGGGTGATGCCGGCGTTGTTCACCAGAATGTCGATGCGGCCGAAGGCCTGGACGGCGGCGTCCATGAGGGCCTTTACCTCTCCGGCCTCCGCCACGTTGCAGCGGACGGCCAGGGCCTTGGCGCCCAGGGCCTCGCAGGCGGCGGCGGTGTCGTTGGCGGCGGCTTCGTTGCCGGCGTAGCACAGCACCACGTTGGCACCGCCTTTTGCCAGCTCCAGGCAGACGGCCCGGCCGATGCCCCGGCTGCCGCCGGTGACCACGGCGGTCTTTCCAGAAAAATTCATGCTTCCTTCTCCTTTACCGCATTTACAAAGGCTTCCACGTCCGCAACGGTCTCCACGGCGTATACCGGCAGCTCCGGCGCCGTCTTTTTCACAAAGCCGCTGAGGGCCTTGCCGGGACCGATCTCCACCAGGGCGTCCAGGCCCATGGCAGCCATTTTCCGGATGGAGTCCTCCATGAACACGCTGCTCTGGACCTGCTTCACCAGCAGCTCCGGGATCGTGACGGAATCGTCCTTCACATCGCCCAGGCAGTTGAAAATCACGGGGATCTGGGGCTGGGCAAAGCTGACTGAGCGGAAATGCTCCTCCAGCGCCTTGCCGGCGGGGGCCATGAGAGGCGTGTGGAAGGGCCCGCTGACCTTTAAGGGCAGGCACCGGCGGGCGCCCTTTTCTTTCGCCAGGGCGGCGGCCTTTTCCACGGCGGCCTTCTGGCCGCCCAGGACCAACTGCCCCGGGCAGTTATAGTTGGCAATGACCACGCAGCCCAGGGCGGAAGCCTCGTCGCAGGCGGACTGGAGAGGAACGCGGTCCAGACCCAGCACCGCCATCATGGCGGATTCGATGCCGCGGGCCGCCTCCTCCATGGCACGGCCCCGGAAGGCCACCAGCTTCACAGCGGTGGCGGCGTCAAAGACGCCGGCGGCATGGAGGGCGGAATACTCGCCCAGGGAAAGGCCCGCGGCGGCCGCGGGGACGATGCCCTTTTCCCGCAGCACCGCTGTCAAGCCGGCGGCGAAGGCCACCATGCAGGGCTGGGTGTAGCGGGTCTGGTTCAGGACGCCGGCGGTGTCCTGGAAGGAAACTTCCTTCAGGTCGAAATCCACCTGGGCGCTGTCGATGACGGCGCGGAAGACGGGAAAGGTCTCGTACAAGTCCGCACCCATGCCCGGGTGCTGGCTGCCCTGTCCGGCGTATAAAAAGCCGAGCTTCATTGAGCGGCCCTCCATTCTTTCATGATTTGGTCCATCTGCTCCCGGACGGTGGAGAGGCGGTCCACCTCCCCGGCGTTGGCGCCGCAGAAGAACAGGCCGTTTTCCCAATCGCCGTTCCGGGCGGCGATGAGGGCCTTGGAAATGCAGTAGGGGGTGGTTTTGAAATCGCAGGGGACCAGGCACTTGACGCAGCGGTCCGGGCGGAGCTGTGTGCCTGCCTCCACCCGCTGGATGAGGGGGCTCCGCAGAGCCCGGCCCGGCATTCCCACGGGGCTTTGGACGATGGTGATGTCCCCGGATCTGGCCTCCAGCAGCCGCTGCTTATAGCCGTCGCTGGCGTCACATTCCTCTGTGGCGATGAAGCGGGTGGCAAATTGGGCGCCGGCGGCGCCTTCCTCCATGTAGCGGCGCATTTCAGTGCCGTCCTTCACGCCGCCCGCCACAAAGACCGGGATGTCGTGCTGGTATTGCTCCTTGAACGGCGCCAGGGCCTCCAAAACCTCATGGAGCAGGCCGCTGAGGGGCTTGGGCCGTCCGGCCTGGGCCTCCAGAGCGTCCTCCCGGGAAAAGCCCAGATGGCCGCCGGCCTGTGGGCCCTCCAGCACCACAAAGTCCGGGACGCGGTGATAGTGTTTGTCCCACAGCTTGCAGATGAGGGCCGCCGCCCGACCACCGCTGACAATGGGGGCCAGGGCCGCGTCGCTCTCCGGCACCTCCGCCGCAATGGCGGGCAGGTCACGGGGCAACCCCGCACCGCAGACCACGGCGTCCACCCCCGCCCGGAGGGCGGTGCGGACGCTGTCGGCGTACTGGGTGGTGGCCACCATGGCGTTGATGGCCACCAGGCCCGCGCCTTTCGCCAGCTCCTTGGCGTGCTTCACCTGGCGTTCCAAAGCCCGGAGATTGGCGGCTTTGGGGTTTTGCTCAAAGTCCGGCTCCTGAAAGCCGCAGAACGCGGTGGAGATCGTTCCCATGCCGCCGCAGGCGGCCACGGCACCCGCCAGGCGGTCCAGGCTGATGCCGACGCCCATGCCGCCCTGCAAAACGGGAAGGGTCAGCTCCTTCCCACGGATCATCACTGCCATTCCCGGTTCGTCGCCTCCAAAACGGCGCGGCCCTGGCTGTACAGCTCCTCAAAGATCTCCCGGACAGGGCGGATCTCGTGGAGCATACCGGCCACCTGGCCGGCCATGACGCTGCCGTTTTCCATATCGCCGTCAAACACCGCCCGGCGCAGGCCGCCCAGGGTGTGACGCTCCAGTTCCTCCAAAGAGGCGCCTTTCTTCTCCAGGGCCAGGTACTGCCGGGCCATCTTGTTTTTCAGCACCCGCACAGGGCCGCCGATGGAGCGGCCGGTGACGGTGGTGTCACTGTCCTTGGCCTTTAAAATGGCCTGCTTGTAGTTTTCGTGGATAGGACATTCCACACTTGCCAGCAGGCAGGTGCCCACCTGGATGCCACAGGCGCCCAGGGCGAAGGCCGCCGCCACCTGGCGGCCGTCGGCGATGCCGCCGGCGGCGATGACAGGCACATCCACCGCGTCGATGACCTGGGGCACCAGGGCCATGGTGGTCATCTCGCCCACATGGCCGCCGGACTCCGTGCCCTCGGCGATGATGGCGTCGGCGCCGGCGTTCACCAGCCGCTTGGCGAGGATGGCGGCGGCTACCACGGGGATCACCTTGATGCCCGCTGCCTTCCAGACGGGGATGTATTTGCCGGAGTTGCCGGCGCCGGTGGTGACCACCTGGACGCCTTCCTCAAGAATGATCTGCGACATCTCATCGGCACAGGGGTTCATCAGCATCAGATTGACGCCGAAGGGCTTGTCCGTCAGGCTCTTGCAGACGCGGATCTCCTTCCGGAGCATTTCCGCCTCTTTCATGTGGCCGGTGGCGATGACGCCCAGGGCACCGGCATTGGAGCAGGCGGCGGCGAATTCGCCAGTGGCGATGTTGGCCATGCCGCCCTGGATGATGGGGAACTCCGTTCCCAGGATCTCGTTCAGCTTTTTCATATATTCTCCTATCTGGACAAAGCGGCGTGGCCCGCCCTATGGGGCGGCGCCGGAAGTCCGGCGTGCAAGCATTTCCGGCAGGGCCGGAAATCTTGAAATCGGCCGAATTCATTTCGGACGATTTGAGTGAAATGCGGGGCCCCCGCAAAATCGTGAGATTTTGTGGGGTGCTCAGGCGGCGGCGAATTCGCCAGTGGCGATGTTGGCCATGCCGCCCTGGATGATGGGGAACTCCGTTCCCAGAATCTCGTTCAGCTTTTTCAACCTCACGCGAATTCGATCAGTGCGCCGCCCCAGGTGAGGCCGCCGCCAAAGCCCACCACCAGCGTTCGGGAGCCGGGGCCCACCTTGCCCTGGTCCTGCAGCTCGCTGAGGACCAGAGGGATGCTGGCGGCGGAGGTATTGCCGTATTCCTGAATGTTCTTATAGTACTTTTCCGGCGGGATGCGGAATTTCCGCACTGCCAGGTCGATGATGCGGGCGTTGGCCTGGTGGAACACGAAAAAGTCCACGTCCGCCGCTGTCATATGGGCCTTTTCCAGCACCTGCTCCATGCAGCGGGGAATGGCCTCCACGGCGAATTTGAACACCTTGGTGCCCTCCATGGCGATGAAGCCCCGCTCTCCGGTCTCGATACCCGGCAGCCGCAGCAGCTCGTCGTCGCCCTGGCTGCCCAGCACGGCGCCGATGGAGGGCCAGCCCTCCCGGCACTCCACCACGGCGGCACCGGCGCCGTCGCCAAAGAGGATGCAGGTGCCCCGGTCCTCCCAGTTGATGACGCGGCTCAATTGCTCACAGCCCACCACCAGGCCGAATTTCCGGGGGGAGGCGTTCAGCAGGCACTCCATGGTGTGCAGGGCATAGAGAAAGCCGGTGCAGGCGGCGTTCAGGTCGAAGCAGGGGGTGTCCGTGGGCAGACCCAGCTCCCGCTGGAGCATGCAGGCGGCGGAGGGGACCAGGGTATCCGCCGTGACGGTGGCCACAATGCAGGCGCCGATCTGGTCCGGGGAGACGCCGGCGCGCTCCAGAGCCGCTTTCGCGGCGGACACACACAAAGAGGTGTGGGTCTCGCCGGTACAGTGGTGCCGCCGCTGGATGCCGGTGCGGCTGGTGATCCACTCGTCATTGGTCTCCACGATTTTTTCCAGGTCCTGGTTGGTGACCACCTTTTCCGGGACGGCGCGGCCGGTGCCGCGGATCTTGATTCCGTTCATACTTCCTCCTTTTGGGAGGCGGGTGCTCCCAGATGTCTGAATTTTTGATAGCGTGCTGCCGCCAGGGCTTTGCCGCTCTCCTTGTCCAGCTCCGCCAGGTGGCGGGTGAGGCAGCGGTCCACCTGGCGCATGGCCACGACGGGGGCAAGGTGGGCGCCGCCCTCCGGCTCCGGGATGGCATCGTCGATGACGCCCAACTCCAGAAGGTCCGGCGCCGTCAGCTTCATGAGGCCGCAGGCCTCGTCCCGCCGCTGGGCGTCCTTCCACAAAATGGAGGCGAAGCCCTCGGGAGACAAAATGGCGTACACGGCGTTTTCCAGCATGAGCACCCGGTCGGCCACCGCAAGGGCCAGCGCGCCGCCGCTGTTGCCCTCGCCGGTGATGACAGCGATGACGGGGACGGTCAGGCGGCTCATCTCCATGAGGTTCCGGGCGATGGCCTCGCCTTGGCCCCGGGCCTCGGCCTCCAGGCCGGGATAGGCGCCGGAGGTGTCAATGAAGGTGAAAATGGGGCGGCGGAATTTCTCCGCCTGCTCCATCAACCGCAGGGCTTTGCGGTAGCCCTCCGGATTGGGCATCCCGAAGTTGCACTTCAGGTTTTCCTCCAGGGTCTTGCCCTTCCGGGTGCCGATGACGGTGACGGGGCGGCCGTGGTACAGTGCCACGCCGCCCAGAATGGCGGCGTCCTCGCCGCACAGGCGGTCGCCCTTCTGCTCAAAGAAATCCGTGAACAGAGCGCCGATATAATCGCTGATATTGGGCCGCTGGGGATGGCGGGCGATGTTCACCCGCTCCGCGGCGGTGAGGGAATTATTCATGGCGGCCTCCCTTCTCATGGAGCCGCAGCAGCTGGCTCAGGGTATCCCGCATCTTCTCCCGGGGGACCACCGCGTCCACGAAGCCGTGGGCCTCCTGGTATTCCGCCCGCTGGAAGCCCTCCGGCAGGGTCTCGCCGATGGTCTGCTGGATGACCCGGGGACCGGCGAAGCCGATGAGGGCCCCGGGCTCCGCCAGGATGATGTCTCCCAGGGAGGCGAAGCTGGCGGTGACACCGCCGGTGGTGGGGTCCGTCAAAACGGAGATATACAAAAGGCCCCTGTCGGAAAACCGGGCCAGAGCGGCGCTGGTCTTTGCCATCTGCATGAGGGACAAGATGCCCTCCTGCATCCGGGCGCCGCCGCTGGCGGAAAACAGGATAAGGGGCAGCTTGTTCTTGGCGGCGAATTCAATGGCCAGGGTGACCTTTTCCCCCACGGCGGTGCTCATGGAGCCCATGAGGAACCGGCTGTCCAGCACGCCCACCACGCAGCGGCTGCCGCCGATGGTGCCTGTGGCAGTGACCACCGCTTCCGTGAGGCCGGTCTTGTGCTGGGCGGCGTCCAGCTTCTCCCGGTAGCCGGGGAAATGCAGGGGGTCGCCGGCGCTCAGCCGGGGATGCAGCTCCCGGAAGGAGCCGGGGTCCAGAATGGTGCTGAGGCGGTAATAGGCGCCGATGGGCCAGTGGTAGCCACACTTGGGGCAAACGGACAGGCCCTGGGCCACCAGACGGCGCTCGCTCTCCTGGCCGCACTTGGGGCAGGTGATGAGCCGGTCGCCGGGAATGTAATTGTCCCGCATGGCCTTCATGGCCAGGAGGCGGGCCCGGCGCTTTGCAAAAATGGAATTCATGCCTCACCCTCGCTTTCACTGAGCCGCCGGTTGAAATCCAGCAGCTGGGGCAGGTTCTCGTCCAGGAAGGCCGTGGTGCAGCCGCCCCGGACGAAGGTGGGATGGTACAGGATCTGATAGCTGAGCTCCGCGTTGGTGGGGAAGCCCTCCAGGGCGAATTCCTCCAGGCAGCGGCGCATTTTGCGGATGGCCTCCAGCCGGGTGGGCGCGTGGACCAGGAGCTTGGCGGCCATGGAGTCGTAGTAGGGGGACAGGGTGCAGCCGTTGTACAGGCAGGAGTCCACCCGCACCCCGGCGCCGCCGGGGAAGTGGAGGAAGGACACCTGGCCGGGACAGGGCTGGAAGTTTTTCGCCGGGTCCTCGGCGTTGATGCGGCACTCCAGGGCGTGGCCCTCCAGGTGCACATCCACCTGGGTCATGTCCAGGGACAGCCCGGAGGCGATGCGCAGCTGCTGGCGCACCAGGTCCACGCCGGTGATGAGCTCCGTGACGCCGTGCTCCACCTGGATGCGGGTGTTCATCTCCATAAAGTAGAAATGCTCCCCGTCGGCGTCCAGCAGGAATTCCACCGTGCCGGCGTTTTCATAGCCCACGGCCCGGGCGGCCCGGACAGCGGCCTGGCCCATGGCCGTTCGCAGCTCTGGTGTCAGGCACCGGGCGGGGGCCTCCTCCATGAGCTTCTGGTTCCGCCGCTGGACGGAGCAGTCCCGGTCTCCCAGGTGGATGACGTTTCCAAAGCGGTCCGCCAACACCTGGAACTCAATGTGCCGGGGCCGCAGCACCAGCTTTTCCAGATACATCTCGTCGTCGCCGAAGCAGGCCTTGGCCTCGGCTTTGGCCTCCGCGTAGGCGGCGGGCAGCGCCTCGGGGCCGTCACACCGGCGGATGCCCCGCCCGCCGCCGCCGGCGCTGGCCTTCAGCAGCACGGGATAGCCCACCCGCTCCGCCGCGGCCAGAGCCGCCTCCACGGTATCCACCGGGCCGTCGGAGCCGGGAGTCACCGGCACGCCGGCGGCTTTCATCAATTCCCGGGCGGCGGATTTGGAGCCGGCCTTGCGGATGGTGTCGCCGGAAGGGCCGACGAAGGTGATGCCCTCCCGGGCGCAGGCGTCGGCAAAGTCGGCGTTTTCAGACAAAAAGCCGTAGCCGGGGTGGAGGCCGTCGCAGCCGGTGGCCTTGGCCACCGTCAGCAGGGCGTCCTGGTTCAGGTAGCTGTCCGCGGCCCGGGCGGGGCCGATGCACACCGACTGGGTGGCCAGCTGGACATGGAGGGCCTCCGCGTCCGCCTCGGAGTAGACGGCCACGGTCTCGATGTCCATTTCCCGGCAGGCCCGCAGCACCCGCAGCGCGATCTCGCCCCGGTTGGCGATCAGGACCCGCTTCAGCATGGCCGGTAGCGGAAGAGGGGCTCGCCGAAGGCCGCAAGCTCTCCGTTGGCCTTCAGGACCTCCTCAATGACGCAGTCACAGGGAGCGGGGACCTCACTCATCATTTTCATGGCCTCAATGAGGCACACCGTCTGGCCCTTTTTCACCCGGTCGCCCGTGTTGACAAAGGGGGGCTGGTCCGGGGCGGAGGCGGCGTAATAGGTGCCCACCAGGGGAGCGGAGATGACAGGGCTCTCCGGCTGGGGAGCGGGAGCGGCAGCCGCCGTTGGGGCAGGGACGGCCGCCGGCGCGGCAGCGGCGGCTGCTGCCGGGGCGCCTTGCTCCAGTTCTATGGAAAACTCCTGGCAGGACAGCTTCATGGAGCGCAGGGAGCTGCGCTGGAAGCGGTCCATCAGGTCGAAGATCTCTTGATTGGTCATAATGTTCCTCTCTCAGCGGAAAGTTTTCCCCGCCGAAGGTGAAAGGACCTTCGGCGGGGCGGACAAATCAGTTCTGATGTGCTTTCAGATAGTTCATGATGTCGCCCACGGTCTTCAGACCGGCCACATCGGCGTCGTCGATGGAGATGCCGACGGCCTCTTCCAGAGCCATGACCAGCTCCACGGAAGCCAGGGAATCAGCGCCCAGGTCGTCGGCCAGGCTGGCCTCCAGCGTCACCTGCTCGGCGTCGCAGCCCAGGGTCTCCACAATGATGTCCCGTACTTTCTCGAATTCCATATGAGGTTCTCCTTATTTGTCGAAATCTAAATTATTTTAATTAAAAATATTTAACTAAAATATTTGAACATATTCTACGCAGAGGGACAGCATTTGTCAAGAAAAATTTCGGCGAAATCCGCCGGGAGCATAAATTTTCTGCCAATGACCCAAGATGGGTATTCACTTTTGAGGGCGTTTCCTTTATAATTTCTCCATACAGCGATATTTGACGCGGCGATGTCCGCGGGAGATAATGAGGGAACTACCATGAGAATCATTATCGTGGGCGCGGGCAAAGTGGGCCTTGCGCTGACGCAGCACCTGTCCGGGGAGAACCAGGTAACGGTCATTGACCAGAACCCGCAGCTGATCGACAATATCATTAATATCCATGATGTGATGGGTGTATGCGGGAACGGTGCCAGCTACGAGGTGCAAAAGGAAGCGGAGGCAGACAAGGCGGAGCTGCTGATCGCCACCACCTCCAGCGACGAGACCAATATCGTGGCGTGCCTGGTGGCCAAAAAGCTGGGTGTTCAGCACACCATCGCCCGTATCCGCAACCCGGAATACGAAAAGCAGCTGCGCTTCATGCGGGAGGAGCTGGGCCTGTCCATGTCCATCAACCCGGAAAAGGCCACCGCCCGTGAGATCGCCCGGGTGCTGCGCTTCCCCAACGCCATGAAGCTGGAGTCTTTCTCCAAGGGCCGGCTGGAGCTGGTGGAATACCGGCTGCCGGAAAAATCCGCCCTCCATGGGATGCAGCTGGCGGACTTGTACCGGAATATCCGGGTCCGGGTGCTCATCTGCGCCGTGGCCCGGAAGGGGGAGACCATCATTCCCTCCGGCGATTTTGTCCTGCAGGCGGGAGATAAAATTTACCTGACCTCCTCGCCCGCCCAGCTGGAGCAGTTTTTCCGGCATTTGGGCGTGTTCCGGGGACGGGCGTCCTCCGTCATGATCGTGGGCGCCAGCAAAATGTGCTATTACCTGGCCCAGGAGCTTCTTGAAATGGGCATGTCCGTGAAGATCATTGACCGGGATGAGCAGCGGTGTATCCGCATGGGTGAGCAGCTGCCCCGGGCCCTGGTCATCGTGGGCGACGGCACCGACAGCGAGCTCCTCTACGAGGAGGGCATCGGCCAGACAGACGCCTTTGTGGCCCTGACCGGTATGGACGAGGCCAATATCCTCATGGCCATGAGCGCCTCCCGCCTGGCGGGGGACTGCAAGGTGGTGGCCAAGATCAACCGCCGCTCCCTGCTGGAACTGGTGGCCGCCGAGAGCATGATCGACAGCGTGGTGTCCGCCGGCTCTGTGACGGCGGAGCTGATCCTCCAGTATGTCCGGGCCATGCAGAACGCCACCGGCTCTCAGATCAAGACGCTCCACCGCATTGTGGACGAGACGGTGGAGGCCCTGGAGTTCGGCGTCACCACGCCGGCTCCGTACATCGGTGTGCCCTTGAAGGACCTGAAGCTGAAAAGCGGCATCCTGCTGGCGGGCATCGTCCGCCAGAACGGACAGATCATCATCCCCTCCGGTGATGACGTGCTCAATCTCCATGACGATGTGATCGTGGTGACCAGGGACACCTCTCTCCGGGACATCGGAGACATCCTGCAGTAAAGGTGGAAGTCCGTTGAATAATCGAATGATCGCATATATCATCGGCAGAATTCTGCTGACGGAGGCGGCCCTTCTGGTGCTTCCCCTGCTGGTGACTTTTTTATACGGGGAATCGCCGGTGCCTTTCCTGATCCCCATTTTGCTGCTGGCGCTGTGCGGCGGCGCCATGGGCTGGAAAAAGCCCAAAAGCACCGCACTGTACGCCCGGGACGGCCTGGCGGTGGTGGCGCTGGCGTGGATCTGCATGTCTTTGTTCGGCGCGCTGCCCTTTGTGCTCTCCGGGGATATCCCCAATTATGTGGACGCCTTTTTTGAGACGGTCTCCGGCTTCACCACCACCGGCTCCAGCATCCTGACGGAGATCGAGCCTCTCAGCCGGGGCGGCCTGTTTTGGCGCAGCTTCACCCACTGGGTGGGCGGCATGGGCGTGCTGGTGTTCGTCATGGCCATCCTGCCCATGAACGACGGCCACGGTATGCACCTGATGCGAGCGGAGGTGCCCGGCCCCACGGTGGGCAAGCTGGTCAGCCGCATGAGCGACACCGCCAAGATCTTATACGGCATCTATCTGACCATGACAGTGGTGGAGATCGTGCTGCTGCTGGCGGGAGGCATGTCCCTGTACGACGCAGCCATCCACGCCTTCGGCACCGCCGGCACCGGCGGCTTCAGCTGCCGCAACCTCAGCGTGGGTGCCTACGACAGCGTGTATTTCGACGTGGTTATCGGCGTGTTCATGCTGCTGTTCGGCGTGAATTTCAACCTGTATTACTTCCTGCTCATCCGCCGGTTCCGGGATGTGCTCCACTCCGAGGAGCTGCGGGCCTATCTGCTCATTGTGGCCGCCTCGGTGCTGGCCATCGCGGTGAATATCAGCCATCTGTACCAGAGCTTCGCCGCAAGCCTCCGCTATGCGTTTTTCCAGGTGTCCTCCATCATCACCACCACCGGCTACGCCACGGCGGATTTCAACGCCTGGCCGGCGTTTTCCAAGGCCATTCTGGTGATTTTAATGTTCGTGGGCGCCTGCGCCGGCTCCACCGGCGGCGGCATGAAGGTGGCCCGCATCGTCATTCTGGCCAAGACCTCCGTCTGCGACATGCGCAAGATGCTGCACCCCAACGCCGTGGCCACGGTCCGCTTTGAGGGCAAGCCCATCGGAGAGAAAAATATCCGCAGTGTCCACCTGTTTTTGACGGTGTATCTCATCGTGTTCACCATTTCCTGCCTGCTGCTGTCCCTGGAGGAGATGGACTTGGTGACCACCTTCACGGCGGTGGCCGCCTGCATGAACAACATCGGCCCCGGCTTGGAAGTGGTGGGCCCTATGGGCAACTTCGCCGCGTTTTCTCCCTGGGCCAAGGTGCTGCTGTCTTTTGACATGCTGGTGGGGCGGCTGGAGATCTTCCCCATGCTGCTGTTGTTCGCACCCTCCATCTGGAAGCGGAAGCTGACCGTGAAACGGAGCGGCGGCTTTTAAAAAAGACAACGCGGATGCGCGGCCGCCGGGCCGCGCATTTTTGCGGGATAAAAAAGTTGGCAAAAAATTTGCTTATATAAAATGTTAAGACTGCGTAAAAGAAAAGGGGGAGGATTCGTTTGCTGCAAAACCTTCTGTTCAGCGTCAATATGATCTTGCCGCTGTTTGTGCTGCTGGGCCTGGGGTGTCTTCTGACCCACAAGGGGCTGTTTTCCGAGGATTACATCGCCCGGACCACCAATCTGGTGTATTATGTCATGCTGCCCGCCAAGCTGTTTCTGGATATCTGCAATGTGGACCTGGGCGTGGCCTTTGAGCCGAAATACATGGCGGTGACCGTCGTGGGCGTCATGATCCAGTTTGTTCTGGCCTGGGTCTGCGGCAATGTGCTCTGCCCGGATAAGAGCAAGCAAAGCGCTTTTTCCCACGCCTGCTTCCGGGGGAATTTCGCCTATCTTGGCATGGCGCTGCTGCAAAATATTTATAACAGTGAGTCGGTGCCGGCCACGGCGGTGATTTTGGCGCTGGTGCTGCCGCTGTACAACATCCAGGGCGTCATCCTCATGACCGTCAAGGAAGGGGAGGGCGGCATCCATGTGGGCAAGATCATCATGGGCATTTTGAAAAACCCCATGGTCCTGGCGATTCTGGCGGGCTTGCCCTTTGCGTATTTCCACATTGAGCTGCCCTTTGTGGTCACCAAGAGCCTCAGCTACCTTCAGGTGGCCACCAGCACCATGGCGCTGCTGGTGGTGGGCGCCAGCATCAAGCTGGACGTGATCCAGAGCAATTTGAAGATGCTGCTGCGGGTGTCCGGTGTGAAGCTCATCATCATGCCTGCCATCTGGGGGCTTCTGGCCGTGGCCGCGGGACTGGCGCCGGAGCAGATCGTGACGCTGACTGTGGTGGGCGGTATGCCGGCGGCAGTGAATGTCTATATCATCACCGACAAAATGGGCGGCGACGGCAGCATGGCCTGCGGCGCCGTGGTGGTGACGCACCTGGTATCCCTGTTTACCATGACCGGCATCGTGTTCATTTTGCGGTCCACGGGACTGATTTAAAAAGTTGGCATAAAATTTGCTAGATTATCAGGGAAAGCATTGGCTAAAAAGCATTGACTCCGGTCCGGCCCGCCGTTCCGGAGAAGACGGAAAAGGAGGAACGATTCCAATGGATATGCCTATGGCACTGAGCAACATCCGCGTGCTGGACCTGACCCGGGTCATGGCAGGCCCCTATTGCACCATGTATCTGGCGGATCTGGGTGCCGAAGTCATCAAGATCGAGATCCCCGGCAGCGGAGACGACACCCGGAAGCTCCCACCCTTCAAAAACGGCGAGAGCTTGTATTACTGTAACCTTAACCGTAACAAAAAAGGCGTTACATTAAACCTGAAAGACCCCAAGGGCAAGGAATTGTTCAAGGAGATGGTGAAGAACGCCGACGTGGTGGTGGAAAATTACCGCCCCGGCGTTATGGAGAAGCTGGGCCTTGGCTATGACGTGCTGAAAGAGGTCAATCCCCGCATCATCTATGCCGCCGTGTCCGGCTTCGGCTCCTATGGCCCCCTGCACCAGCGGCCCGGCTACGACATCATCGCCCAGGCCATGAGCGGCTTGATGAGCCTGACCGGCGAGTATGGCGGCGGCCCCCTCCGCACCGGCAGCGCCATCGGCGACCTGGTGGGCGGCTTGAACCTGTGCATCGGCATCCTGGCGGCCATCAACGGCCGGCAGATCACCGGCAAGGGCCAGCGGGTGGATGTGTCTTTGGTGGACGGCCTGGTCTCCTGCCTGGAAAACAACACCCAGCGCTATCAGGTGAACGGCGTCCAGCCGGTCCGCATGGGCAACCGCTATCCCTCCGCCGCGCCTTATGATTCCTTCAAGGCCAGCGACGGCGACTTCGTCATTGGCTGCGGCAACGACAAGCTGTTCTCCCTGCTGTGCAACAAGGTCCTGCACCGGCCGGAGCTGGTGGGGGACCCCCGGTACGCCACTCCCGCCGACCGCCTGGCCCATGAGGCGGAGCTGAAGGTCATCGTGGAGGAGTGGTCCACCCAGCACACCATCGAGGAGGCCGTGGACATGGTCCTGGCCGCCGGCGTCCCCGCAGGCCCCATCAACGACATCAAGGCCGTTATGGAGAACGACCACATCGCCAATGTCCGGGAGATGTTCCTGGACTGCGACCACCCCGTTGCCGGCCACCTGCGCATCAACGGCAACCCCGTGAAGCTGATGGACAGCATGCCCCGGCTGCGCACCGCCCCGCCCGCCCTGGGTCAGGACAACGAGGATGTGTATGAAAACGTGTTCGGCGTCAGCCCGGAGCGCTTACAGGAACTGAAGGAACAGGGCGTGATCTGAGCGCCCGCCGCGAATATAAAGTTTAGAAAGGAGTTTTTCCCATGAATCTGCCTGAGAAAGTGGAACTGATCGAGGTATGCCCCCGGGACGGTTTCCAGAATGTTCATGACATCATCCCCTTTGACGCCAAGGTGGCCATCATCAAAAAGCTGGCGGAGGCCGGCTTCAAGCGGGTGGAGGCGGTTTCCTTCGTCAGCCCCAAGGCCATTCCCCAGATGGCTGATGCCAAGGACGTCATGCTGGCGGTGAAGGATACCCTGAAGGAGCACGGCGTTCGCTCCGTGGCCCTGGTGCCCAATGCCCGGGGCGTGGAGACCGCGCTGGAGTGCGGCGTGGATGAGCTGACCTATGTGGTCAGCGTCAGCGAAAAGCACAACATGGCCAACGTCCGCCGGACCCCTGCCGAGTCCCTGGAGCAGTTCAAGGGACTCATCGGCCAGTACGGCGACAAGATGAGCTTCCGCCTGGCTCTGGCCACCGCGCTGGGCTGCCCCTTCGGCGAGGAGATCCGCACCGAGCGGGTGGCGGAAATGGTCCAGTTCGGTCTGGACCAGGGCTGCAAGGAGGTCATGATCGCCGATACCGTGGGTATGTCCAACCCCAAGCGCACCTATGACCTGATGAGCGCTCTGGTGGCTCAGTTCGGCGCCGATAAGTTCGTCATGCACCTCCATGACACCCGCGGCCTGGCTCTGGCCAACACCCTGGTGTGCATGCAGCTGGGCGTTCACAAGTTCGAGTCCGCCGCCGGCGGCCTCGGCGGCTGCCCCTTCGCCCCCGGTGCCGCCGGCAACGTGGCCACCGAGGATGTGCTGAACATGATGAGTGAGATGGGCGTGGAGACCGGCATCAACAACGATGTGCTCCACGAGGCTGTGGAGCTGATCCAGGCCAACGTGCACGCCAATATCGTCAGCCACCTGACGCCCCTGTACAAGAAGGCTCCCTGCGTGTAAAACCGCAGCGTCAAAAAAGGACTGCCCGACGGGCAGTCCTTTTTTGCGCAGCCTCTTTCTTTTCGACAAAAAACGTGCTATATTTGTTTCATGCGTTAATAGCGAGGTGAAACGTATGCAACAGGAACTGGACTGGAAGCGGGTGGAGAGCGTGCAGGAGATCTGCATGATGGCGCCCACCCGGCAGCTGGCGGAGAAAGCGCGGGCCATCATTGCGGAGCGGCGCCATATGAACGTGGATGTGTTCGTGGCATCCAACGGACGGCGGGAGATCGTGGAGTGCGCCCAGAACCTGGCCAAAAAGGGAGCCAAGATCATCATCTCCCGGAAGGGCACCCAGCAGATCGTGGAGGAGACCAGCGATGTGAAGGTGGTGGGCCTGAACAACTCCCTGACGGACTATTTGCGGATGCTGAAGGACTGGGGCCTTCACACACCGGGACTCATTGCGTTCTTTACCTATGACGCGCTGAGCGGCGATGTGATGCAGATGTGTGAAATGCTGGATATCCAGGCCAAAAACTATATTTTCAAAACTTACGAGGACTGCTGGGACTGCGTCCGATCTGCTATGGCGGACGGCGCCGTGGTGGGGATTGGAGGCGCCTGGACAGAGTCGGTCTCCAAAGAACTGGGCTTTTCCCACATTACCATGGAGAATTCGGAGGATACCATCGTCAACGCCCTGGTGGTGGCGGAGCAGATCAGCCGCATCCAGCACGAGGAGGCGGAGAAGCAGCGGGCCATCAAGACCCGGATGGAGACTTACCAGGCGGTTTTGGATTTCACCCACGACGCCATCATGTCCATTGACGACCAGTGCCGGGTCCAGGTGCTGAATCCGGTGGCGGAGCGGATTGTGGGCTGCCGGGCGGTGGATGCCATCGGCAAGCCGGTGGAAAAGGTCCTGGCCAATACGATGCTGCCGGAAGTGCTGCGCTCCGGCGTGAAACAGACCAACCAGATGATGGAGATCGGCAAGGTCCTCACCAATACCAACCGCATTCCCATCGTGGTGGACGGTCAGATCCGCGGCGTGGTGGCCACCTTCCAGGATATCAAGCAGCTGCAGACCACCGAGCAGAAGATCCGTCTGAAGCTCCACGAAAAGGGCCTGGTGGCAAAATACTCCTTTGATGATATCGTGGGAGAGTCCCGGGCTATCCGAAATACCGTCCAGATCGCCCGCAGCTACGCCTCCTCCCAGGCGGCGGTGCTCATCCACGGCGAGACCGGCACCGGCAAGGAGCTGTTTGCCCAGAGCATCCACAACGCCAGCGCCCGGCGGGACGGTCCCTTTGTGGCCATCAACTGCGCTGCCGTCAGCAACAACCTGCTGGAAAGCGAGCTGTTCGGCTATGAGGCGGGAGCCTTTA
Source organism: Clostridiales bacterium (assembly GCA_004558115.1). Classification (GTDB taxonomy): domain Bacteria; phylum Bacillota; class Clostridia; order Oscillospirales; family Oscillospiraceae; genus Oscillibacter. The sequence continues at coordinate 19,086 of SFDT01000030.1, forward strand.
CCGGCGCCTCCAAAAACGGCCGTGAGGGCTTGTTTGAACTGGCCCACGGCGGCACCATTTTCTTGGACGAGATCGGCGAGATCCCCCGGGAGACCCAGGTGGAGCTGCTGCGGGTCCTTCAGGAGAAGGAGGTCCGCCGGGTAGGCGGCAACCGGGTCATTCCCGTGGATGTCCGCATCATCACCGCCACCAACAAGGACTTGATCCAGGAGACCATGGATGGCCGCTTCCGGGAAGATTTGTACTACCGCCTGAACGTGCTGGACCTGGAGCTGCCGCCTCTGCGGGACCGGGGAGATGATGTGCGTCTGCTGGGAGTGGAGTATTTCCGCAGGCTCTGCGGCGGAAAGACCACGGCGGAGCAGGAAAAGCGGTATCTGGATATGCTGGCCCAGGTGCGGGATTATGCCTGGTACGGCAATATCCGGGAGCTGCAAAACTTTACGGAGCGGGTCCACATCCTGTTGGAAAACGGGAACGAAGTGGGCAGCGGTGTCATGACGGAGATCATGCGCCGCCGGTCCGCGGGAGCGCCGCAGCCCCGCCGGGCGCCGGCGGAGGAGACGGACAGCCGGGAGCGCAGTGCCATTGAGGCGGCCCTTCGAAATTATCCGGACTCCATGGAGGATGCGGCGAAGTCCCTGGGATGCAGCCGGCAGACCCTGTGGCGCAAAATGAAAAAGTTCGGCATCACCCGCCCGTAGGCGGGAGACAGTGAAGGAGCGCGCTGCGTTGCAGCGCGCTCCTTTTCTCTGCGTGCAACGTTGCGTAACGGTGAAACAAATTGCCGGACGCGCTCTGCAAAAAACTGTTAAGCCAATGGGAACAACTATAAAGATGCTGTTTTCAAAATAGATATATCCGTTTAGAAGTTGTAAATAACAGTCAAAGTGAACAGAAGTGGCACTGTTTTTGCTTTATATTTTATCGAATTCGGCCGGAGATACTCTTGAAATGTATGACTGAGGAGGAGATTCAATGGGTAAATAGAGACCGCAGAAAATTCTGTGTAATCGACGTTCCTCGACAGTATGAAAATCTTCGACTAAGTCAAGAATGAGAACAAACATTCAAGACGAGGAGACGA
>SFDT01000031.1 GCA_004558115.1 Clostridiales bacterium
TCCAGAAGCTTCTCCGCGTTCTCTCTGGCCTCATTGAGCAGAGAAACGTCCTGGGGATACCGGATATTGGACGGCGCGCAGGTAGCATCCACGATCATAGTACCGCTGTTTCCGCCAGCTCCTGGATGATTGTCAGAGTCATCATCGTCATCCTTGGATTTGGCCTCTTTTGCCTGACGCTCCTTTGCGTCCCGCACGATCATCTCATTGATTTCGCCCAGCACTTCCGGCGTCAACCGCTTACGGAAGTACACCATCAGGGATGGATCAAAAGGCAGCTTTTCATCATCATAGCCGGGATACCCACAGAAGTACTGCAGGTACGGGTTCTCTTGGATCATAAGGGCAGTTTCTTCATCCGAGAAACCATACTCCGCCTGGATGATACAGGCGCCCAGGGCCAGCCGCAGCGGCTTGGCTACATTGCCCTTGCGGTTGGTAAACAGAGCAGCGTACCGCTTCTCAATCTCCAGCCACGGGATTGTCTGTGCTTTTTTCACCCACCGGTTGCTCTCTTTCAAATTCATGCCTACTGGCTGCTTAAAATCTGCCAGACTAATCTGCCCATTGCTGTAACGATACATAGCTCCCCCCCCAAGTGCAAGGTTTTTCCTGTTTTTTGCTGTTTTCCTTACACCTATTGTACCACGAATGACCTTCTATGGCTTGTAACTTAAGGCTTTTTCTATTATTCAGGATACATTATTTGTTTCTCTATTTTGGTTTTCGGTATTCTCGGAGCATTGGAAGTCATAGATCATGCTCGTATGATTGTACTCTATCTCGGCGGATATTTGTTGTTTCAAGTTATCGCGGACATTGCCATTTTCAATAAGCTGATGAAAAAGTATTAAGCAAGAAAATCCTTTTCGGAACGAAAGGGCGCACTTCTATATGATCCTATCGGGAGTATCGTGTGTCCCGGGCTGCTTCATTCGACCTCAGCAGAAAGAAACTGCATGCCAAAGAATCTTTCGCCGTTTCCTGCCGTCAAGGTAGCTGCCCTCCTCGCACCACTAAGGCGGTTATCCCCGTTTTATGACTGCCAATAAGATTGAAGAGCAGACATGAATGAATCCCCCGTATGGCCGTAACCATACGGAGGATTCACTGTTTTACGGACATCGCCCTATTCCGGGGGCGGCTTCGTTTTCAATGCGGGGCGGGCTTACTCGGCCTTGGGGCCGGCGGCGACCACTTCGGCGCTCATGTGGGTGTACTTCTTGAAGTTCTCCACAAAGCTCTTGGCCAGCTTCTGGCAGCTTGCCTGGTAGGCGGCCTTGTCCTCCCAGGTGTTGGCGGGGATCAGCAGCTCGCTGGGCACACCCTCGATGGAGGTGGGCACCTGGACACCGAAGGTGGGGTCGGTGACAAATTCGCTCTGCTCAATGGCGCCGGTGAGGGCGGCAGTGACCATGGCCCGGGTGTAGCTGAGCTTCATGCGCTTGCCGGTGCCGTTCCAGCCGGTGTTGACCAGATACACATGGGCGCCGGACTTCTCCACCTTTTCCGCCAGCATAGCGGCGTAGACGGAGGGGTCCAGAGGCAGGAAGGGCTCGCCGAAGCAGGTGGAGAAGGTGGGAACAGGCTCCGTGATGCCGATCTCCGTGCCGGCCACCTTGGAGGTGAAGCCGGAGACGAAGTAGTACATGGCCTGGTTCTTATCCAGCTTGGAGATGGGAGGCAGCACGCCGTAGGCGTCGGCGGTCAGGAAGATAACGGTCTTGGGAACGCTGGGGCTCATACCGGAGAGCTCCGCGTTGGGGATATACTCCACGGGATAGCCCACCCGGGAGTTGACGGCCAGGGAGTCGTCGTCAAAGTCGAATTCCCGGGTCTCGTCATCCATGACCACGTTTTCCACCAGGGCGCCGAACTTGATGGCATTGTAGATCTCCGGCTCGCCCTCGGGGCTGAGGTTGATGCACTTGGCATAGCAGCCGCCCTCGAAGTTGAACACGGAGTCGTCGGCCCAGCCGTGCTCGTCATCGCCGATGAGCAGGCGGTTGGGGTCGGCGGACAGAGTGGTCTTGCCGGTGCCGGACAGGCCGAAGAACACGGCGGTGTCGCCGTCCTTGCCCATGTTGGCGGAGCAGTGCATGGGGAACACACCCTTCTTGGGCAGCACGTAGTTCATGACGGAGAACACGGACTTCTTGATCTCGCCGGCGTACTGGGTGCCGCAGATGACCACCAGCTTGGCCTCGTAGTCTACCAGAATGGCGGCCTCGGAACGGGTGCCGTCGATCTCGGGGATGCACTTGAAGCCGGGGGCGGCGATGATGGTGTAGTCGGCCTTGAAGTCCTTCAGCTGGTCCGCGGTGGGGCGGCGCAGCAGCTGATGGATGAACAGGTTCTGGGAGGCCAGCTCATTGACGATGCGGAACGCCTGGGTATACTTGGGGTCCGCGCCGGCAAAGCCGTCGAAAATAAAGATCTCCTTATTCTGGAGATAGGCGATGACCTTGCTCTTGATGGCCTCAAACTTGGCCTTCTCAATGGGGCGGTTCACCTTGCCCCAGGCAATTTCGTCATGGACGGCGGGAGTATCCACAATGAACTTGTCATTGGCGCTGCGGCCGGTATACTTGCCGGTCTTCACCACCAGGGCGCCGGTGTTGCTCAGCTTTCCCTCGCCCCGGCGCAGGGCATGCTCCGTCAGCTGGGCGGGCGTGAGGTTACGGTATACGGCAGCAGAATTGATGATGCCGAGTGTTTCCAGACCGTAGGTTTCCATAAAAAGTCCTCCTTTTGATACATAAAATGGAATGTGACACAAGTACATTTATTTGCCAGTTTGTTTCCAGAAAAACGGTTGCGGTCATATTTTTTGGCTTATTTTACTCCAGTTTTGGAGGAAAAGCAAGACAGAAAAGGGAAATTTGGGAGAGGGAGGGGGAAAATCAGCGATTCTGTGCGGAAATCGCCCGGGACAGCCTGTTGAAGTCCTCCAGGGTCAGCTGCTCACCTCTGACGGACGGGGAGAAGCCGCATTCCGCCACGGCGGCCTGGATATCCTCTTTCCTGTATTCGGAGAGAGCAGCCGCGAGACTGTTCACCAGCGTCTTACGCCGCAGCAGGAACGCGCCCCGCATGCAGCGGAAGAAAAAGGCTTCGTCTTCCGTCTCTACGGCGGGCTTTTCCCGCCGGACGCACCGGATGACGGCGGAGGTCACTTTGGGCGGCGGCAGAAATTTATCCGCCGGGACCTCAAACAGGAGCTCCGTTTCCATGTGATACTGCAAAAACAGAGAAAAGGAGCCGCCCTCCGAGGAGCCTTGGGGGGCGCACAGCCGGCGGGCCACCTCCCGCTGGATGAGGACGGTGACAGTCCGGAAGCAGGGAGTCTCCACCAGCTTTTCCAGGACCGGGGTGGTGATGTTGTAGGGCAGGTTGGCGCAGACAATGGGCGTCAGGCCCTGGAATTTTTCTTCCGCCAGAGCGTTCAGGTCCAGCTTCATCACATCGCCGGAAATGATCTCCACGTTGGGGTAAGGGGCCATGGTCTCCGCCAGTACCGGAAGCAGGGAACGGTCCAGCTCCACGGACACCACCTTACCGGCCCGCTGGGCCAGCTCCGCCGTCAGCGGCCCGATGCCGGGGCCGATCTCCAGCACGCCGCAGGTCCGGTCCGCCCGGGAGGCCGCCGCGATATCATAGGGCACTTGGGGGTCAATGAGGAAATTCTGCCCCATGGATTTGGAAAAGTGAAATCCGTGCCGGCCCAGCAGGGCCCGGATGGAATCATAGTCGCAAAGGTTCATGGCAGTACCGCCTTTCCAAGCATATGCGGATAGTATATCAAAAAAATGCCGCCTTGAAAACCCCCGGCCTATCCATTACAATGGAACTACCACAGGAAAGGACCAAGTGCCATGCTGGAACACATTTTTCTGGATTTGGATGATACGCTGCTGGACTTTACGCGAGCGGAGGCCATCGCGCTGACAAAGGCGCTGACGGAAATGGACGTCCCCGCCCAACAGGCGGTGCTGGACCGTTACCATGTCATCAACCAGCGCCAGTGGGAGCTGCTGGAGGAGGGGGTCCTCACCCGGGCGGAGGTGCTGGTGTCCCGGTTTGAAATTCTGTTCCGGGAGCTGGGGCTCGTCCGGGACCCGGCGGAGACCTGCCAGCGCTACGAGGGGCATTTGGCGGAAGGGCACATTTTCCTTCCCGGAGCGCCGGAGCTGCTGGCGGCCCTGGCGCCCCGGTACAAGCTGCACCTGGCCTCCAATGGGGCTGCCGCCGTCCAGCGGCAGCGGCTGGAGAGCGCGGGCATCCTGCCGTATTTTCAAAATGTGTTCATCTCGGAGGAGATGGGGGCTGACAAGCCTAAGCCGGAGTTTTTTCACCGCTGTTTTGCCGCGATTCCGGGCTTTGACCCCGCGAAGGCACTCATGGTGGGGGACAGCCTCACCTCCGATATCCGTGGTGGGCGGAACGCCGGCATCCGTACCTGCTGGTTCAATCCCAAGGACAAACCGGTCCGCCCGGATATCCGGCCGGATTACACGGTCCGCGCCCTGGAGGAACTGCCGCCTCTTTTGGAAACGCTGTGACAGCATGAAAAACTCCCCCGGTACAAGCCGTACCGGGGGAGAAACGCATTTACATGATTTCAAAGGGATGGAGCAAACTCACTCCAGGATATAGACCGTGCAGCTGCGGCGGCCGAAATTGATGCACTGCTGATAGGTGTCGTAATACAGGTCCACCTTATTTCCGTGAACGCCGGTGTCCTCAGCCACGGCCATGCCGTAGACCACGCTGCCGTCGTTGGAGACGATATACATTTTCGTGCCTAGGGGGATGACGTTTTTATCCACGGCCACCACGCCCTTGCGGACAAAGGTGCCGGTGGCGGTGCAGCTGTCGGCGCCGCCATGACCGGAGGTGTACGCCGTGGCGGTCATGGACTTGGCACTGGAGAAATTCAGCGTAGCGCCGGACTGGAACACCAGGGTGCCGCTGCCGTCGCTGTTTTGATTGACGCTGGCGATGCGGTCATCAGCGGTAACAGCGGTGGCGGCTGTGCCGTATTCAATGATCTCATTGACGGCTGTGCTGTCCACTTCTTCCACAAAATGGCGGGAGACCTGCTCGCCGCCGGACCAGATGACCTCATAAATGGCGGTGCGCTCACCATCCGCACCGGCCTGCACCACCCGCTCCGTGCCCTTGGGCAGGTCGGGATTGGCTACCCGCTCCGTCTCATAGGCCACGGTCTCCCGGACCTGGTCGTAATACGTGATCTGATCGGATACCGTCAAGTCCACACCGGGGGCGGAGAGGTCCACAGCCACCATGTCCATGGGGCCCAGCTCAATATGGAGCCGGTTCAGCAGGGCGGAAATGGTCTCCTTCCGGGACTGGACGGAGATGGTGGAGCCGTGGTGGTTCACGGTGACAGTTTGGCCGGCGGCCAGGGTCACGTCATAGCCCGTGCCGCTGCTGGTCACATACACCAGCTGAGAGGAGAGGTCCGGGACATCCCGGGTGCCCTCATCCAGGATGATGGCTGCGTCATCCGTACCCGTGAGGATATAGAGGGCGGCGGCCTGGTCCGTGGCGACCCAGCTGACAAGGAGCGTCATAGCCAGTCCGGCCAGGAATAGGCCCCGGCGCCTCCAGAAATCATGCAGTTTTTTCTGTCGGTTTTGCTTGTTCAAAGTGTACCTCCTGAAAAGTCGATAGGCGGTTTTTTGCCCCGCGCAAGGCGGAAGACCGCGGTTTTTTTTAAGGAAAAACAACTTGTAACTTTTGTTACCGAACGAAAAACTGGACCCAGTATACACCTTGGACCCACTTTTGTCAAGTTTTCGGGCCGAAAACGGCGTTATGTCTCCCACTTTAGGCGAAAAATGACAACTAGAAAATTGGGAAAAATTGGGATAAAAAACAAAGGGTTACAAAATGGTAACACATGAGGGCAGAGAAAATTAATAGAACGTTTTAGTGCTGAAAGAGACGTGTTTTTAATAAAATCAGTTGAAATTAATATTAAATAATTGCAAAATTAAGCGTTTGTGAAAATTGACTATAACTGTCAAAAGGACGCCGGAGACAAATTTTTATCAATGGGGAAAATCGGCGTTTTTTCACGGAAAAAAATTTCACGGGGAAAGGGCCGCGGAAGCGCAGAAAGGCCTTGACTTCCTGCTGGTCTATGGTATGATGAAGACAGAAAACTAATAAAATTTTTGGTCATCTAAAAAATTTTAGGAGGTCGGATCTTATGAATGAACCCATCAAGTGGGCAATGAACCAAATGCCCGCCAGTGAGGACCGGCAGCTGTCCGTCATGTCCACGGAAAACGTGGCGAAAGCCAGTGCCTTCCACCGCAGCTTTCCCCAATATTCCATCACGCCCCTGGCCAAGCTGGACGGCATGGCCAGCCGCCTGGGAGTGGGCGGACTGTATGTGAAGGACGAATCCTACCGCTTTGGCCTGAACGCCTTCAAGGTGCTGGGCGGCTCCTTTGCCATGGGCCGTTACATCGCCCAGCAGATGGGCCGGGACGTCAGAGAGATGACCTATGAGTATCTGACCAGCGCCGCCTTCCGCCAGGAGTTCGGCCAGGCCACCTTCTTCACCGCCACCGACGGCAACCACGGCCGTGGCGTGGCCTGGGCGGCCAACAAGCTGGGCCAGAAGGCTGTGGTCCATATGCCCAAGGGCAGCAGCAAGTCCCGCTTTGACAACATCGCCAAGGAGGGCGCCAAGGTCACCATCGAAGAGGTGAACTACGACGACTGCGTCCGCATGGCCGCCGCCGAGGCTGCGGAAACGGAGCACGGCGTGGTGGTCCAGGACACCGCCTGGGAGGGCTATGAGGAGATCCCCGCCTGGATCATGCAGGGCTACGGCACCATGGCCGCTGAAGCAGCCCAGCAGCTGCGCCAGGTCAGCGTCAACCGTCCCACGCATGTGTTCGTCCAGGCGGGCGTGGGCAGCCTGGCAGGCGCCGTGGTTGGATATTTTGCCAACCTGTTCCCCGAGTGCCCGCCCAAGTTCGTGGTGATGGAGGCCCGGGCGGCGGATTGCCTGTATCAGGGCGCTGTGGCCGCCGACGGCGCTCCCCGCATCGTCACCGGCGACTTGCAGACCATCATGGCCGGCCTTGCCTGCGGTGAGCCCAACATCATCTCCTGGGATATCCTCCGCAACCATGTCTCGGCCTTCGTCTCCTGCCCCGACTGGGTCAGTGCCCGGGGCATGCGGATGCTGGGCGCTCCGGTGAAGGGCGACCCCCGGGTCATCTCCGGCGAATCCGGTGCCGTGGGCATGGGCCTGCTGTCCTCCATTATGGAGGACGAGGCGTACAAGGACCTGCGGGAGCAGCTGGAGCTGGACAAGAACAGCCAGGTCCTCATGTTCTCCACCGAGGGCGACACAGACCCCGATAAGTACATGAGCATCACCTGGGGCGGCGAGTACCCCTCTGTGTAAGCGAACAAACGGAGCAGCGGCAAAAGCCGCTGCTCCGTTTGTTCATGTGGCTGTCAAGATTCTTTCAGTTCCTCCGCAAGCTCTGCCTTGGCCTCCGCCAGAATCCGGCGTTCCGCCTTGGTGGTCAGCTGGGATTCGTCGAATTTTTCGAACATGTCCGGCCGGCGGCGCATGGTGCGCTTGTAGCTCTCCTTCTTCCGCCAGGCGGCCACCTTGCCGTGGTCGCCGGAGAGAAGGATGTCCGGCACGGCCCGGTCGTGCCATAGGTTGGGGCGGGAGTACTGGGGATACTCCAGAAGGCCGTTCCAGTGGGACTCCTCCTCAAAGCACTCCGCGTCCGGCAGCACGCCGGGCACCATGCGGCACACGGCGTCCGCCACGGCCATGGCGGGGATCTCGCCGCCGGTGAGGACGAAGTCGCCCATGGAGATCTCCTCGTCCACGCATTCGTCGATGAACCGCTGGTCGATGCCCTCGTAGTGGCCGCACACCAAAATCAGGTGGTCATAGCGTTCCTTCAGCTCCCGGGCCACGGCCTGGGTGAAGGTGCGGCCGCAGGGGGACATGAAAATGGTCCGGCCGGGGCCGTAGGTCTCCACGATATGGGCCCAGCAGCGGTACAGGGGGTCCGCCTGCATAACGGCGCCCCGGCCGCCGCCGTAGGGATAGTCGTCCACCTGCATCTGCTTGTTGGTGGTGTAGGTGCGGATCTGGTGGCTGCGGATGGTGATGTAGCCCCGCTCCTGGGCCCGGCCCAGGATGCTGACGTTCAGCATGGCATCCACGGAGTCGGGGAACAGTGTCATGATGTCAATGTTCATCGCTGGCCATCCCCTCCCATACCTGGACCTCCATGCGGTCACGGTCCAGGTCCACGGACTTGATAAAAACATCCTTCACGGCGGGGATGAGGTATTCCCGCCGGCCTTTCACGGTGTAGACCTTGTGGGCGGGGTAATTCTCCACCGTCGTCAGCTTCCCAAGCTCCTCGCCGGTGGCGGCGTCGAAGACACCCATGCCCAACAGCTCATCGTCAAGGTACGCACCCTCCGGCAGGCGGGCGTCTGCCCGGCGGATATACAGGTCCTTGTCCTTATAGGTCAAAGCGGCGTTCATATCCTCCACGCCGGGAAACTTCATCAGCACCAGGCTCTTGTGAACGTGGTTGGCGGTGGGGGAGACAGGCTGACCGTTGATATAAAAGGTTTTGAAGCGGGTGAGAAAGGCCGGGTCACCGTCCCGGGGCTGGACCCGGACCTCGCCCCGGATGCCGTGGGCGTTGACGATGCGGCCGACTTTGATGGTTTCCAGTTTCATGGAGAAAGCTCCTTTGTGTGGATTCGCAAACAGTATACCCTGTTTTCGGGAAAAGGGCAAGAGGGGCGGCAAAAGGAGCGAGGAGTCCTGCGACTCCTCGCTCCTTGACTTCCGGGGGAAGTGTTCAGTCTACAATATCCACGGAAACCTTGACGCCGGTACGCTGGGCATAGGAGCGGATAACGGTCCGGATCTCCTTGGCGATGCGGCCCTGGCGGCCGATGACCTTGCCCATGTCGTCGGGGGCGACACGCAGCTCCAACGTCAGTTCCTGATCGCCCTGGATCTCCGTGACGGAGACGGCATCGGGATCATCCACAAGGTTTCTGGCGATGTAGAGCAGCAAGTCCTTCATGATCCGCCCTCCGGATCAGAGGACTTCCACTTTTTTCAGCAGAGCTCTGACAGTGTCGGTGGGCTGGGCGCCGGACTTGATCCAAGCCTGAGCGCGCTCGGTGTCGATCTTGATCTCGGCGGGAGCCACGCAGGGATTGTAAGTGCCGATCTCCTCAATGAAGCGGCCGTCGCGGGGGAAGCGGGAGTCGGCCACCACAACGCGGTAGAAAGGAGCCTTCTTGGCGCCCATGCGGCGCAGTCTGATCTTAACCATGATTTGTACCTCCAAAAAATTTTAAAGTTGATCGTATATCTATAAATGCTGTGCACTTATATCCAAAAAAGTTTTGCGTTTACTTGAAACGCTTCTTGCGGCCGAAGCCGTGCATCCGGCCGCCCATGCCGCCCTTCATGGCGGGACCGCGGCCCTTGGCCATTTGCCGGGTCAGCTGCTGCATCATGTCGAACTGCTTCAAAAGGCGGTTCACATCCACCACTTCCAAGCCGCAGCCGGCGGCGATGCGGCGCTTGCGGCTGGCATTGAGGATCTGGGGATTTTCCCGCTCCAGCGGCGTCATGGAGAGGATAATGGCCTCCGTGTGGGCCATGGCCTTTTCGTCGATGGTGGCGCCCTGCAATTGCCGGCCCATGTTGCCGGGCAGCATACCGGCCAGCTGGCTCAAATCGCCCATGTTGCGGATCTGCTGGAGCTGTTCGTAATAATCCTGGAGGGTGAAGCGGTTTTTCCGCAGCTTTTCCTCCAGCTTGGCCGCCTGCTTTTCATCGTAGGTGGCCTGGGCCTTTTCGATGAAGGACAGCATGTCGCCCATGCCCAGAATGCGGGAGGCCATCCGGTCGGGATGGAAGGGCTCGATCATGTCCAGCTTTTCGCCGGTGCCCACGAACTTGATGGGCTTGCCGGTGGCGGCCCGGATGGAGAGGGCAGCGCCGCCGCGGGCGTCACCGTCCAGCTTCGTGAGGATGACGCCGTCGATGCCCAGCGCCTCGTCAAAGGCGGAGGCGGCGTTGACGGCGTCCTGGCCGGTCATGGCGTCCACCACCAGCAAAATCTCATTGGGGTGTACGGTGGCCTTCATGCGCTTGAGCTCGTCCATCAGCGTCTCATCCACATGGAGGCGGCCGGCGGTATCCAGAAACACCATGTCACTGCCGTGGTCTTTGGCATGGCGGATGGCGCTGGCGGCGATGTCCACGGGATCGCCCTGGCCCTGCTCGAATACCGGTAGGTCCAGCTGTCCGCCGACGACCTTCAGCTGCTCGATGGCGGCGGGACGGTACACGTCGCAGGCGGTCAGCAGGGGGCGCTTGCCATACTGGCGGCGCATGAGCCCTGCCAGCTTGGCAGTGGTGGTGGTCTTGCCGGCGCCCTGGAGACCCACCATCATGACAACAGTGGGGCCGTTGTTGGCCATGGTCAGCTTGCTGCCGGCGCCGCCCATGAGGTTGGTCAGCTCTTCATTGACGATCTTGATGACCTGCTGGGCGGGGGTCAGGCTGTCCAGCACGTCGGAGCCGATGGCCCGTTCCGTGACGGTAGCCACGAAATCCTTGACCACCTTGTAGCCCACGTCGGCCTCCAGCAGCGCCAGGCGGACTTCCCGCATGGCCTCCCGGACGTCGTTTTCCGTCAGGCGGCCCTTGCCCCGGAGCTTTTTGAACGTCGCATTCAGTTTTTCGGTCAATCCTTCAAATGCCATAGCTTATTCCTTCAGCGCGGCGGCTTCTTCGTGGATGCGCTCCGCCAGCTCCGTGAGCCGCTGGTCCTCGTACTGGCGGTAGTTGATGGTCTTGATCTCGGCGGCGGCGGACTGGATGGCCTCCAGGTGGCTCCGCATGGCTTCGAAGCGCCGGATGAGGCCGGTCTTGTCCTCTACCTCCTGCATGATGCCCTCCGCCCGGACGATAACGTCCCGGACGCCCTGCCGGGAGATGCCCGCGTTTTCCGCGATCTCCGCCAGGGACAGGTCCTCATTATAATAGAGGTCAAAGAACTCCTTTTGCCGGTCCGTCAGGAGTTCCCCGTAAAAATCGTACAGCATGGTCATGCGATAAGTCTGATTTTTCATACCGAACTCCCTTTCTGTAAAGTTATTCGCCTTTACAACACGAAATAGTTTACAGGAATTTGGTGAAAAAGTCAAGGGAAATTTGCAAAGAAATCCGGGAAAATATGAGGCCTGCGGCGGCTTTTCTGAAAAGAGTTCTCCGCGTTCGGCACAGGTGGGGCTTGCGCGGAGGGCGGGGAGAGGATATACTTGAAAAAACTGTGTGTTTGACAGGAAGGAAGAAGAATAGTATGATGACGAACCTGTTTCAAAACTGGCTGGGCCGCCCCACGCTCATCGCGGCGGAGGACACCTGGTCCCTTCTGGCGCTTTTGCTGGTGTCTGTGGCTCTGGCCATCTGGCTGGAGCAGAAATACACCTGGGCCTCCAAGATCTCCGGCGCTATCATCGCCCTGTGCATCGCGCTGCTGGCCTCCAACCTCTCCATCATTCCCACCAGCTGCGTGCTGTATGACGACATCGTCTGGGGCTACGCGGTGCCTCTGGGCATCCCGCTGCTGCTGCTCCAGTGCAACATGAAGAAGATCTGGCGGGAGACGGGCCGGATGATGGTCATTTTCCTCATCGGCGCCGCCGGAACGGTGGTAGGCGCCTTTTTGGCCTATGGGCTGCTGCATGCCTACATCCCCGGCCTGGAGGACGTGGCGGCCATGATGACCGGGTCCTATATCGGCGGCGGCGTCAACTTCGCGGCCCTGGCCAAGGAGTTCGATGTGGGTGAGATCAAGGCGGCGGCCACCGTGGCGGACAATCTGCTCATGGCCCTGTATTTCTTTGGCCTTATCTTCATTGCTGGCATGAAGTTTTTCCGCAGCCGCTACTCCCATCCCCACATTGACGCCGTGGCCCAAAGCGGCGATGTGGACGGTGCCCGGACCCAGGCGGCGGCTTATTGGAGCCGCAAGGACATCTCCCTGAAAGACATCGCCATGAATTTTGCCTATGCTGTGGCGGTGGTGTACATCGCAAAGCTCATCTCCGGCTTTGTGGATGGCCTCATCCCGGATACCGGCGTGGTGCTGCATATGCTGAACACCTTCTTCGGCAGTGAGTACGTGTGGATCACCACGGTGTCCATGGCCTGTGCCACCTGGGGAGAAAAGCAGGTGGCGAAGCTGTCCGGCTCCCAGGAGATCGGCACGTACCTCATTTACCTGTTCCTGTTCGTCATCGGTGTGCCGGCCTCCATTGTGGAGATCCTGCAAAAGACGCCGCTGCTGCTGGCCTTCACCGGCATCATGGTCATTGTGAATATGGTGTTCTGCTTTGTAGGCGGCAAGCTGCTGCACTTCGATTTGGAGGATATCATCCTGGCCTCCAATGCCAACATCGGCGGCCCCACCACCGCCGCCGGCATGGCCATCTCCCAGGGCTGGAGCGCCCTGGTGGGACCTGTTATGCTGGTGGGAACGTTCGGTTATGTCATCGGCACCTACCTGGGCATTCTGGTAGGCGGCATTTTAGGCGCGTAAACGGGAAAGGAAGCGTTTCATGATCTTTGACGGCCATTCGGACCTGCTGTACGATGTGACCCGCCGGAGGCTGGCGGGGGAGAAGCATGTGCTGGAGCGGCACCATCTGCGGAATCTGGAAGCCGGCGGCGTGGAGGGCCTGGCGCTGGCCCTGTGGGTCAGCGCGGGACAGGGGCAGACCTTCTGGAAGGATGTGCCGGAGGCCGTGGGGGACCGGGAGCGGACGGACATTATGCTGCTTTGTATGAAAGCGGAGCTGGCGGAGTGTCCCTGGCTGGCCCTGGTCCGCACGCCGACGGAGGCGGAAGCCGCCCGGGCGGCGGGGAAGAAATACGCCTTTCTGGCCGTGGAGGGCATGGCCGCCATCGGCGGGGACCTGAGCGGCGTCGACTGCTACGCGGACCTGGGCGCAAGGCTGGGAATGCTCACCTGGAACGAGGAGAACCAACTGGCCACCGGGGCCGGCGGCGACCCGTATTCCGGTCTGACAGAGCTGGGACGGCAGGCGGTCCGGCGGATGGAGGCGCGGGGAATGGTGGTGGATGTGTCCCACCTGAACGATGGCGGCTTCCGGGATGTAGTGAAACTGGTGGAAAAGCCTGTTATCGCCTCCCACTCCAATTGCAGAGCACTGTGTGATGTGCGCCGGAACCTGACGGACGACCAGCTGCGGGCCATCCGGGATACCGGCGGCGTGGTGGGACTGAATGTCCACCATGCCTTTGTCCACGCCGACCCGGCAAAGCAGACAGCGCAGATGCTGGCCCGCCATGCTGCCCACATGGCGGAGGTCATGGGCGTGGAGCATGTGGCCTGCGGCTTCGACTTCTGCGAGTATTTCGGTCCCGGCAACGAGGGGGCCGAGGGTCTGGAGAACTGCTCCCAGACGGGCAATTTGTTTTACTGGCTGGAAAAGCTGGGCATGAATGCGCGGGAGCGGGACATGATCGCAAAAGAGAACTTCCTGCGGGTGCTGGCGCTGTAAAAAAACACGGACGGAACGCAAGTTCCGTCCGTGTTTTTATCAGGAGAGACCGCTCATCCGCCTGCGGAAGATGCGGACACTGAGCCACACCGCCGCGCAGCAGGCTGCTCCCTCCGCAATGGGAAAGGCCAGCCACACCAAAGAGGCGGCACCCGGCAGCCGGGAGAGGGCCCAGGCCAGAGGGAGCACCACCAGGATCATCCGCAGAAACGAGATGAGCAGGGAGGACAGGCCGCTGCCAAGCGCCTGACAGACGCCCTGCAAAATGATGTTGGCCCCGGCGAAGAAAAAGCCGCAGGTGATGATGCGCAGGGCGGTGACACACAGCTCCACCGCCTCGCCGGAGAGGGAGAAGCACCCGACGATCTGCCGGGCGAAGCATTGCAGCAACAAGATGCCGCAGCCCATGATAACGGACACCGTGATGAGGCCGCAGCGAATGGCTTCCCGGATGCGGCCTTTTTCCTGTGCGCCGTAATTGTAGGAGATGATGGGCACGGAGGCGTTGTTCAGGCCGAAGGCGGGCATGAAGATGAAATTTTGCAGCTTGTAATAGATGCCATAGGCGGTGACAGCGGTGGAGGAGATGGTCCCTAAAATCAAATTCATGCCATAGGTCATAAAGGAGGTCAGCGCCTGCATAACGATGGCGGGGCCGCCCACGGTGTAGATCTGCCGGATGACGGCGGCGGAGGGACGGAGCATGGCAAGGCTGTTGGTGAGCTCTTTGTTCTGCCGGAAGTGCAGGAGCGCCGCCACGGCCAAAGACGCGCACTGGCCGATGACCGTGGCGATGGCCGCTCCGGCGGTGCCCATAGCCGGCAGGCCGCAGTATCCAAATATGAAAATGGGGTCCAGGACCAGATTCGTCAGGGAGCCGGTCAGCTGCCCGAGCATGGCGGCGGTGGTCTGCCCGGTGGCTTGGAGCAGCTTTTCAAAGCACATATAGCCGATGGTGCCGAAGGAGCCCAGTGTCACGATGCGGAGATAGGAGATGCCGAAGGCGGCGATCACCGGGTCGCTGGTCTGGCTGCGCAGGTATGCTGCCGCCCCCAGCAAGGCGAACAGCAAAACCGCCAGGTAATAGCAAATGCTCAAAAACATGGCGTTTCCCGCGATGCGGCTGGCCTGTCGGCAGTCTTTTCTGCCAAGGCTGCGGGAGAGGGCGGCGTTGACGCCCACACCGGTGCCCACGCACAGAGCCATGATGAACATCTGGACGGGAAAGGCCAGCGTCAGGGCATTCACCGCTTTGTCACCGGCGTTGGCGATGAGGGCGGTGTCCGGAATGTAGGAAACGAACAGGCTGTCCACCACGTTATAAAGCGCCTGCACCAGCATGGACAGCATCATGGGCGCGCCCATGGACAGCAGCAGGCGGGGGATGGGCACGATGCCCATTTTGTTGGGACTGGGTGTGGGTTGTTCCATAATGACCTCCTGAAAACAAAAAAGACGTGCAAGCCTTCCAGCTTGCACGTCCAAATGGCGACGGTCGCGTCTGTCGGGTGCCATTATACAAAGGGAGGACGGGCTTTGTCAAGCAAAAAATATGGCTTCACCGGGGAGAAGCAGCAGAAAGAATTTGAATTATACAGGGAGATATACTATAATGTCTCCTAGAATGTAATCTGCCAAAGGAGTTGAGCATGTGGAAGTGACCAGAACCCAGCTGGCGGAGGGCGTGAACCTCACTTATCTGCCGGCCCGGAAATTCAAAACCAGCCTGCTGTCCGCCCAATTCGTGACACCGCTGCGGCCGGAGACAGTCTCCGGCAACGCCTTGCTGCCGGCGGTCCTGCGCCGGGGCACGGTCAGCTGCCCGGACTTGGGGGCCCTGTCTGCCCGGCTGGATAACCTGTACGGCGCCCGCATTGACTATACCGTCCGCAAAAAGGGTGAAAACCAGTGCGTGGGCTTTGTGGCCAGCTTTATCGACGACAGCTTCACCCCCGGCCGGGAAAAGCTGCTGGAGCCGGTGGCGGAGCTGTTGGGCGAGCTGGTCTGTGACCCAGTCACCCAGCACGGGCGGTTCGTGCCGGCCTATTTTGAAAGTGAAAAGACGAACCTCATTGACGCCATCCGCAGCATCGTCAACGACAAGCGGGACTATGCCGATTCCCGCCTTTTGCAGGAGATGTGTGCCGGAGAGCCCTACGGCATCAGCCGTCTGGGCAGCGAAAAGCAGGCGGAGCGGCTCCAGCCCCAGAAGCTGTACGCCCAGTACGGCCAGCTCATCGCCACCAGCCAGCTGGAGCTGTTTTACAGCGGCAGCGCCTCCATGGAGCGGGTGGAGCGGGCTTTGCGGTCTGCATTTTCCACGCTGCCCCGGGAGAATATCCGGGAGATCGCCCTGGCGGCGGACCATCCCAAGCCGGCGGAGGCGAAGCTGGTGGAGGAGGAGATGGACGTGACCCAGGGAAAGCTGGGCATGGGCTTCACCTGCGAAAGCGATGATACCGCCGCCCTGCTCATGGGCAACACCCTCTTTGGCGGCAGCAGCAATTCCAAGCTGTTTTTGAATGTGCGGGAAAAGCTGTCCCTGTGCTACTTTGCGTCCTCTGTGTATCACCGCCAAAAGGGTATCATCACCGTGTCCTCCGGCATTGAGTTTGAGAATTACCAGAAGGCCTACGACGAGATCATGCGCCAGCTGGAGGCCGTCCAGAAAGGGGAACTGGAGGACTGGGAGCTGGAGAGTGCCCGCAGTGTGCTGCTGAACGCCTATGCCTCCATGGGAGACTCCCAGGGCAAGCTGGAGAACTTCTATATCGGACAGGCCGCCACCGGCCAGGAGGAGACGCCGGAGCTGCTGGCCCGCCAGGTGGGGGAGGTCTCCCTCCGGCGGATCATGGACGCCATGGCCACTGTGTCCCTGGATACGGTATATTTCCTGAAGGGAAAGGAGGCGCAGGCATGAAACAGACCTTTTACGAGCGCATCGGCGAGGCCGTCTGCCGGGAGACGCTGCCCAACGGCCTGCGCATCAACATCGTGCCCAAGCGGGACTATGCCAAAAGCTATGCCTTTTTCGCCACCCGCTACGGCGGTATGGATACCCGTTTCTGCCTGAACGGCAAGTGTCTGGATACGCCGGCGGGCATCGCTCACTATCTGGAGCACAAGATGTTTGACACCAAGGAGGGCAACGCCCTCCAGGAGCTGGCAAAAAACGGCGCGGAGCCCAACGCCTTTACCTCCAACGCCATCACCGGCTATTATTTCGATTCCACCACCCATTTTGAGGAGAATCTGGAGATCCTGCTGTCCTTTGTGTCCGTCCCTTATTTCACGGAGGAGAGCGTGGCCAAGGAGCAGGGCATCATCGGCCAGGAGATCCGCATGATCGAGGACAACCCCGACTGGCAGATCTACACCCGGATGATGAAGGCCCTGTATGCCGCCAGCACTGCCCGGACCTCTATCGCCGGCACAGTGGAGAGCATCTCCCACATCACGGCGGAGACCCTGTACGACTGCCACAAGGCGTTCTATACGCCCTCCAACATGGTGCTCACCGTGGTGGGCAATGTGGACCCGGTCCATGTGGTGGACATTGCCCGCCGTATTCTGCCCCGGGAGGGCGGCCCCGCCATCCCCCGGGATTACGGAACGGAGCCGGCGCAGGTGGCCGAAAAGGAGACAAAGCTGGCTATGGAGGTGTCCTGCCCCCAGTTTTTGACAGGCTTCAAATGCACCCCCGCGGAGGACGGCGAGGGCTATATGCGCCAAAGCCTCATCGGCGACATGGCCTGTGATATCCTGCTGGGGGACTCCAGTCCCCTGTACCTGCGGCTCTATGACCAGGGCCTTATCAACACCAGCTTCGGCGGCGCCTATGAGATGATGCCCGGCGTGGCGTACTTGTACGCCGGCGGCGACAGCAAGGACGCTCGGGCTGTCACGGCGGAGATCCAGAAAGAAGCCAAACGGCTGGTGGAGGAGGGTATCGACGAGGACTTCTACCAGCGGGTGCGGCGGGCGTCCTTCGGCTCCAACCTCCGGGGCCTGAACTCCTTTGAGAATATCGCGGTATCCCTGTCGGAGGGATACTTCCATGGGTACGACCCCTTCCGGTTCCCCCAGGTATTCGATACGATCACGAAAGATGATATCACGGCGTTCCTGCGGGAGAATCTGACCGCCGACCGGGCGGTCCTCAGCGAGATCGTGCCCAAGTGACCCAAGAAAGGAAGTAACCCAATTGACAGCTTTGAGTAATATGCCCATCAGCTTTCCCGGCCTGTTCGGCGACTGGGAGTGCAACATCGACCCCATCGCCATCCACATCGGCCACGGCGTATATTGGTATGGCATCATCCTGGCCCTGGGAATGCTGGCGGGCCTGCTGCTTTGCATGAAGCAGGCCAAGCGCTTTGGCCTGACGGAGGACAACGTGCTGGACATGGTGCTGTGGGCGGTGCCTGCCTGCATCGTCGGTGCCCGGCTGTACTATGTCCTGTTTTACCTGGACCTGTACCGCACAGCGGACGGCGGTCTGGATTGGGGCAGCATGATCGCCGTTTGGGACGGCGGCCTGGCCATTTACGGCGCCGTTATCATGGGCTTTGTGGTGGCGGTCCTGTATACCCGGAAAAAGAAGCTGAAGCTCTGGGCCATGACGGACCTGTGCGCCATGGGCCTGCTCATTGGCCAGTCCATTGGCCGGTGGGGCAATTTTGTGAACCGGGAGGCCTTCGGCGCCGAGACTACCCTGCCCTGGCGGATGCGGTTGTGGACCAGTGCCTACCAGTATATTGAAGTACACCCCACCTTTTTCTATGAGAGCCTTTGGAACCTGATCGGCTTGCTGCTGGTGGTGTTTGTCATCACCAAGGGCCGCCGGCTTGACGGCGAAAACACCTGCTTTTATTTCCTGTGGTACGGCCTTGGCCGCGCCTGGATCGAGAGCCTGCGGACGGACAGCTTGTATTTGTTTGACTGGACGTTCATGGGCTCGCCCATCCGGGTCTCCCAGGCATTGAGCATCGTGCTGGTGGTGGTTTCCGCCTGTATGATGGTGGTCAACCTGTGCTTCCGCCGCCATGACCCGGCGGACCTGCTGGTGAACCAGGTGGCCGCCAGAGAAGCGGCCGCTTTGGAGGAGGCTCCGGAGGAACATGAGATTTTGGATACGGCGGAGCGCCGGACAGACGAACAGGAGGAAACAGACGATGGCAGTGAGAATTGACGGCAAGGCCCTGGCGGCCAAAGTGAAGGCCCGGGCGGCGGAGGGGGCGAAGGACCTGCCCCGCAAGCCCGGTCTGGCGGTGATTTTGGTGGGCGACAACCAGGCCTCCCGCGTCTATGTCACCGGCAAAGAAAAGGACTGCGCCGAGTGCGGCTTTTTGAGCTTTGAGTACAAGCTGCCGGCGGAGACCACCCAGGCGGAGCTGCTGGAGCTCATTGACCGGCTCAACGGTGACGAGGCGGTGGACGGCATCCTGGTGCAGCTGCCTCTGCCGGAGCATCTGAATGAGGACCAGGTCCTGAATGCCATCCACCCGGAAAAGGATGTGGACTGTTTCCATCCCTTTAACGTGGGCCGGCTGGTCATTGGAGATCCGGTGTTTTTGCCCTGCACGCCCGCCGGCGTCATGGAGATGCTGAAGGAGTATGACATCCTCGTGGCCGGGAAGCACTGCGTAGTGCTGGGCCGCAGCAACATCGTGGGCAAGCCCATGGGTGCGCTGCTGTTACAGCAGAGCGGCACCGTCACCACCTGCCATTCCCGGACGCCGGACCTGGTGTCCTTCACCCGGCAGGCAGACATTCTGGTGTCCGCCGTGGGCCGGGTGGGCCTTGTCACCGCCGACATGGTGAAAGAGGGGGCTGTGGTCATTGATGTGGCCATGAACCGCAACGCCGAGGGCAAGCTCTGCGGCGATGTGGACTACGCTTCGGTGGAGCCCAAGGCCTCTTACATCACGCCGGTGCCCGGCGGCGTGGGTCCCATGACCCGGGCCATGCTGATGGAGAACACACTGTACGCGGCGAAACAGCACGGAAAACAGTAAAATACCACCGATTTTGCGCCTCTGGCCTTAGCCAGGGGCGCTTTTTTGTTGTCATAACTGTCCTCCGGTCCACATAACGTGTAGGGAACAAAGCGAAGGCGGTGAGTACCAATGAGAATGGACAACAGCCAGGCCTACCGGCAGGCGGCCCAGGTGCTGCCTCTGTCTCTGCGGGGGGTGGCTCTTGATCTTCCGGAGGACAAGCAGGGCAGAGCGGAGGAGCTTCGCCTGCGGATCGGACATCCCGTAACGGTGGTGTTTCCCCAGGAGGAGCTTCCTCTGGGGACAAACTCGGTGACTGGCCGGGATCTGGAGCATTTGCTAGAACTGGCCAGCCGGGCCTCCGTCCATACGGTGGCTGACCAGCTCCGCCGGGGCTACCTGACCGTGGAGGGGGGACACCGGGTGGGACTGTGTGGCACACCGGTACTGCGGGATGGCCAGATCCACGGCCTGGGGCGGCTGTCCTCGGCGGCCATCCGGGTGGCTCGGCAGGTAACCGGGGCAGCTGCGCCGGTAGCACAAAAGCTGCTGGGACAGAGTGGAGCGCTTTGCAGCACCTTGATCCTAGCGCCCCCGGGGGCGGGCAAGACGACCTTG
>SFDT01000032.1 GCA_004558115.1 Clostridiales bacterium
CTCTTTTTTACATTTTAGTATCTCACAAAACCAGTTACTTTCACAACACTGCCAGAATTGTTCCTGATGCCAAGGCGATAATTATCTGCCTCGGTAATTTTAATAGTTTGATCAATGCTTCCATCTGTTACATTGACATAATGGAAAATACCGTCTGAATCAATTAGGCCAAAATCTACACTTGCATCCTCTGGAGAATACGTTGCTCTAATACGCACCGTTTCTCCAGCCTCCATTGAAAACGCATCCTTAGCATTGGCGTTTGCATTTCCATACGCACTCACTTCAACATTAAAAGTTTTCGAAGCACGCATGATGCCTTGCTCAATTTCAATAATGCCGCCCTCGCTCGGAAGCCCCGTAGCTACAGCGTCAACATTAAGACAGCAAATTGAAATTACACAAGCTAATACCAGAGAGAGCTTATTTTTCAACTGCATTCCGCTCACCTCCCTTCTACCACAAATTACCAATCAATCTCAATTTCTGTTTGAGACTCGTTCCATTTGTCACTTTTCGTATCCGCTATATCTATAATCGTTTTATTATTGTGGGTCAGAAAATATCCAAATACTCCAACAGATATGATACCGATAAGAACCATCGCTATAATGGCAATAACCATTTTGTCTTTATGCTTGATTTTACCAAGAGAAAGTTCGTCAATTGGGACTCCGCTTTTTCTTTCAGAATCTTCTTTTAACAAATAATCAACGGGTACTTCATATAAGATGCTCAAGCATTTAAGATTATCCGTAGATGGTAACGCTGTTCCTGATTCCCATCTGGAAATAGCTTGCCTGGAAATATCCAGTTTCTCCGCAACAGCTAATTGCGTCAACCCTTTCTCTTTGCGCAAGGTGACAAGTTTTTCTTTTAATTCCATGTTTTTCATCCCCATCTTATTTCAACAGGCTCTATAATGTAAACCGCTTGCGGTTTACATTTAGGCAATCTACGGTTGCATAATCTCGTTTTTTATAAAAATGCCCTGAGCAGAGCCGGGCAACGCTCCGCTTGGGGCATTTTTATCTCTGCAACTTTTTGTGTTTCGCAAACTTTGCCGCATGGTCACTTCTGTATTCCGCCATCACTTCAGGCACCAGATCACTTACGTCCTTGCGCTGCACATAAGCAACTTTCTGAATATCATAGTACAGGATGGGCAGCACCGACAAGTTGGTTTGCCTCTCCCGCGTTCTTCCCTTTTGCCGCCAGCTGTTGCTCCGTGCTTTCCGCCTCTGGATCCCAGCCGGCTCCAATGATACTCTTAAACGCTGATTCCTTGTCAAACTTTGCTTTTCCAGCCATCACGCATCTGCTCCTTTCAAAAATTCCTCAATAAAGGACCTGTAGTCATCGGCCACAGCAGTCCTTTTTTGACGGTTAATCACCCAGCTTCCGCAGGGTCTCCAGCACTTCGACCAGCTCTGCCCGGACACGGGCGGAGGGGTTGGCCCGCAGAATGCGCATGGAGCGGTGGTAGACCCGGGTGCCCCGGGCCTGGATGGCGCTTTCCCAGCGGTGGAGCCGCGCAATGGCCTCGTCCAACTCCGCCCGGGTCTGGGCACTCAGCTCCTTGCTCTGGTCCCGGGCGTCCTCCAAGTGGTCCCGGGCGTCCTCCAGCACCTCGGCAATGTTTTGCAGGGCCTCCAGCTTGGCGGAGGTGCGGCGGCGCAGGGCATTGTCCGCCACCTCCCGGCGGCGGATCTTCCGGTCCTGCCGGGCCTGGCGCTGTTCTTCCAGCTCCTCCTCGATCCGCTTTTGCAGCAGCAGCTTTTCCACTTCGGTGCGCTCCCGGAACTTCCGCAGGTCGTCCTCGGCAAAGGCCGCGGCCACCTCGGCCCGCTTGGCCAGCCGCCGCAGGTCCTCGTTCTCCTCCGTCACGCGGGTGAGGATCTCCTTGAGGTCCAGAGCATCCTGGACGGAGCGGACCACATCGGCGGAGAAGACGGCGGTGAGCACGATGGCCGCCGGGTCCACCAGCCAGGCGGGCACATCCGCCAGCAGCCGGCCCACCGGCGGGTGCAGGAACCGCACCAGCAAAATGGAGAAAAAGCCCCAGGCGATGGAGCTGGACAGGCAGATATGGCCGTTCAGGTTGAACTTTTGCTTGGAGTAGTCCCAATAGCGCACCTGAAACAGCCGCTCCATGACGGCACCGGTGACGTATTCCAGCACCGTGGCGGCCAGCATACCCAAAAGCCACACCAGTCGCAGGTCGTTTTCCACCGGAAGGGTGACAAACAGGATGATAATGGCGCCGGAACCGTAAATGGGCAGCAGCGGGCCGTGGAGAAAGCCCCGGTTCACCCAGCGGTGCTGCCGGAGGGAGACGTAGCAGCTCTCCCACACCCAGCCGCAGAAGCAGTAAAAGAAAAACAGCAGGACCCATTGGCCTGTGGTGTATACGTGCATAAAAAAGCTCCTTTCAAGAACAAGCCCATTATAGCAGCCTCTTCCCGGCGGAACAACGGTCAAAAGGCGAAATCTGTCGAAAAAGCGCCTGCCCCAGACCTCTTGGCAGCATATTCCAAAACACCGGGGAACATGCCGCGAAAAACGTCCCCGGCGCGCACCGCGCCGGGGACGTTCCACGGGGTCACAGCAGGTTATAGAGGATCTTGGCCATCTGGCCCCGGGTGATGTTGTTTCCGGGGCGGAAGGTACCGTCGGCATAGCCGCCGATGATGCCCTGGGCCGCCATGGTCTGGATGTAATAGGTGGCGTAAGAGGGGATCTTGGCGCTGTCAGAGAAGGTGAGCGCCGCGGCGGCATAGCCCTTCTCCTGGGTACGGCCGATCATGGTGGCCGCCTGGGCCCGGGTCAAACTGGCGCCGGGGTTGAAATACAGCCGCCCGTCCTTGCCGGTGGAGCCGTTGATGACGCCCTCGGTGTACAGCGCCCGGATGGCGGGCAGGGCGTAGTCAGGGATGCTCTTGAGGTCCGCGAAGGGCAGCGTCACATCGGCGTACTTGCTCTCGTCCAGACCCAGGTAGCGGTACAGCATGACGGAGAACTGGGCCCGGGTGATGTTGTCATTGGGGCGGAAGGTGCCGTCGGCGTAGCCGGTGGTGATACCGGACTGGTAGAGGAAATCCACGTAGGCCGCTGCCCAGTAATCCCGGGTGTCGGTAAACACGGGGGTCCAGTCAGCCGCCACAGGCACGTCGTAGGAAGCCCGGCCGATGTTGCCGGACGCGTCCCGGGCGGTGATGGTGACGCGGTGGGGATTGCCGTCGGAGATGAGAGGGGTGGTGAGGGCGCCGGTAGAGGCGTTGTAGGTAAAGTCCTGCGCCTCGCCGTCCCAGGTGACGGTGACAGCCTCCCGGGGAAGCACGCCGTCCACATCATCGGAGATGGCGGCGGTCAGAGAAAGGCCGTCAGTGCTGAGAGTGACGGTGGGGACCGCACTGTCCATGATGCCGTTGTAGGAGGCCACGACCTGGTCCAGATAGACGGTGCCGGTCCGGGCGGTGTCGGGATACTCCACGATGATGGTACCGAAGCCGTCGTCATAGGTGACGCTCTCGCCGGCGCTGACCCGGAAGCCCTGGATGGCGAAGGCGTCGCCCTGGGTGGAGACGGAGACCTGCTTCCAACCGGTGAAGTCCAGGGTGGTGATGGTCCTGGTAAGACTGTCTCCGAAGCTGTCGCTGTATACCAGCTCCAGCTGGTTGCCGGAACCGTCGCCATAGACCCACATGGTCAGGCTGGTGTAGATCTGGTTGTTGACAGACGCCGGCTCATCGGCATACCATGCCGCCGCGTAGCCGCTGCTGAGATCCAGCGTGTAGTCCAGCCTGCCGGCGGCGCGGCCGTACTTCACGGCGTCGGCGGCGGTGGTCCGGCTGAAGGTGAGGCCGCCGGCGTAACTGCCGTCAAAAATGGTCCGGGCGGACTCAAAGTCCTCCACCACGTTCAGCGCCAGCTTGGACACGGTGACGGGGATGGAGGTCCGCTGCCCGCCGGCGGAGACCGTGATGGTGCCGGTGCCGGGGGCGGTGGCGGTAAAGCGGCCGTCAGCGGTGATGGTGCCGATGCCGCCTTCCACAGACCAGCGGAAGGCCTCCTGGTCCGCCGTCAGGGGCAGGTGCTGGTAAGCGGCGGTGGCCCGCAGCTGTACGGTGGAGCCGGGGGCTGCGGTGAGGGAGGTGAGGATGGAGCTGTCGCTGCCCCGGATGGCGACATCATCGGGGGTCTCGATGACGTGGACCACGGTGGAGCCGGTTTTGCCCCGGCGGTCAGCGGTGACAGTGATGTCACAGTCGTAGTCCGGCGTCAGCAGGACGTTTCCGTCCAGCTGGCCGTCGTCGGCCTCCAGGGAGAACCGCTCGTCCTCCATGGGGATGAAGTTGGTGTCCACGGCGGCGGCGGAGATGTTCACCTTGCTGCCCGCCAGGACATACTGGCTGTCGGCCTTCACATAGAAGTGGCTCAGCTTGCCGGAGGCCTCGCTGTCCGCCACCAGGAAGATCTGGTTGCTGACGGAGCGTTCGCTGCCGCCGGAGGGGGTGTTGATGGTCTGGGCAGCGGTGTCGTCCGGCTCCGTCACGGTGAGGGTGGTGGAGCCGCCGCCGTCCAGGCACAGCGCCGTCTCGCAGCCCAGCTCCATGAGCCGCTGGGCCACCTGCTGCAACGTGGCGCCGATGGAGTGGCCGGATTTCCGGCCGTCGATGGTGTAAAACACCAGCGTGCCGTCCCGCTTCTGTCCCACGGCGGTGCGGGGGTCGGCGCCGCTGGGCAGACCGGACACCACGGCGCCGTTCTCCACCAGGGAGTACAGGGCGCCCAGGGCGCAGCGCACCTCGTTCCACCGCGCATCGGCGGCCTCCGCCGTCACGGTGACGGTGGAGCCCACCGGCAGGTTCCGCAGGGCGTCGATATAGTAGCTGTTGGACTGGAGATTCACGGACAGTACCACCTGGTCCGGGGCGATGGCGGTGGCGGCGGTGGCCTCCACCACCTGCTCCACAGTGAGGGCCAGCTCTCCGCCAATGGACAGCTCCCCGTCCTCCACGGTGCAGATCACGTCCACGCCGGGCTCCGTGTTGCCGGTGGTGTGCTTGGCATTGAAGTCGTAGGTATATAGGTAGATGCCGCCGGAGGAGACCCGGGCCTTGTTGACGCCGGACAGCTGGCGGACGACCTTTGTCAACGTGCCGTAGCCGTCGTCCACTTCATAGCCCAGGTCCGCGATGACCTTCAGGCCGGGCTTGCCCAGGACGGCGGAGCCGTCCTCCAGAAAGCCGATGGCGTAATACCCGCCGTCGCTGCTGCGCAGCTGGCCGTCCGTCACCACCAGGCCGATGGGAAGGCCTGTGCCGAAGTTGAAAAAGTCGCCGTTGATGCCGGCCACCACCCGGTAGCCCTCGTTCTCCAGCCGCTTGGCGGCGGCGGAGAGGGTGGAGCAGGCGGTGAGGGTGTCGCCGTAGGTGACGACGGGGGTCACATCGTCATTGGGCGTGTATGTAATGAGGTTTTCCGTCCGGAGGTCTGAATAGGCGGTGCTCCAGAACACGTTGGTGGAGAGCTGGGTCTCCTGGTTCAAAAGGGTCTCCTGGCTGGTGAGGTCTTCCCCCAGCGCCTCCGACGCGGCGGCGGTCACCGCCAGGGAGGACACCAGGCTCAAACTCAGCAGGAGCGACAGGGTGCGGTGCAGGAATTTTTTCATAGGTTGCCTCCAAAGAAACCGTGGGTGGTCTACATAACGTTTTACCAGAATAACACAAAGCGGGGACAAAGTAAATGTCAAAGCGGAAACAAAAATCTGGAGCGGCAGGAAATTTCCGCCCTTCATAAGGACGGCGCCGGGGGAAAAGGTTCCCCGGCGGTGCCTTGCGCTTTCAAAGAGGTTATATTATTATATTATAATGAGAAAAAACCTGAGGAGGGGAGCCTATGCGAGTATCCGTGGACGGCAGCCGCTGCATCGGCTGCGGCATGTGCCAGGCGGCGGTACCCGGCGTGTTCCGGGTGGTGGAGAAGGTGTCCACCGTGTGTGCCCAGCCGGAAAAGGCCCAGGAGGGCCGGACCTTCGACGCGGCCAACGGCTGCCCGGTGAACGCCATCCGGATCGTCCGGTAAAAAACAGGCGCGTGCAAATGGCACGCGCCTGTTTTTTTATAAAGAGAGCAAGTTCAGGGAAGCTCCACCCGGAAATCTCCCCGGGCAGCGGCCTCCGCCCGGCGGCGCTTGTCCTCCGCCAGGGCGTCCAGCATGCCGCCGATGATTTGGTTGGACACCAGAAAGCCCCGGGGCGTCAGATGCCAGCGGCCATCTTCCTCCACGGCGTAGCCCGCCTGGACACACTGGCCCAGGAAGGGCAGAAAGCAGTCGAAGCGGCGGCGGAAGCGGCGCTGGAACTCCCTGGGGTCCAGGCCCTGTACGGTCCGAAGCCCCAGCATCACCCACTCCGTGTCCCGGTCCAGGTCCGGGATGCGGTCGTTTTCCGACAGCATGGGCGTGTGGTCCCGGACGCCCCGGATGTAGCCCTCCAGGTCCTTTTCGTAGGCGTAGCGGACGCCGCCGAAGTCCGAGTGGGCGCCGGGGCCGAAGCCGGCGTATTCCCCCAGGGTCCAGTATTTCAGGTTGTGGCGGGATTCCCGGCCCGTCCGGGCAAAGTTGGAGATCTCATACTGCCGGTAGCCGTGGCGCAGCAGATAGTCCACGGTGTCCAGATACATATCCGCCTGGGCCTCATCATCGGGGAGGTCCGCGGTGTCCCGGCGGGCATAGAGGGGGGTGCCCTCCTCCACCTTCAGGCCGTAGCAGCTCAGATGCTCCGGCGCCAGGTCCACGGCGGCGGCCAGATTCTCCATCCAGCGCTGGCGGGTCTGGCCGGGCAGGCCGTAGATGAGGTCCAGGGAGAGGTTGTCGAACTGGGCCTTCCGGGCGGCCTCCACCGCCTGGCGCACCTGGGCCATGGTGTGGACCCGGCCAATACCCTGAAGCTCCTGGTCGCAGGCGGACTGCATCCCCAGGGAGATGCGGTTGAAGCCTGCCTTCCGCAGGGCCTTCAGGGCCTTCCAGTCTCCGGCGGAGTCGGGGTTGGCCTCCAGGGTGATCTCCGCCTCCCGGGATACCTGGTAGCGCTTCGCAATGGTTTTCAGAATTTTCACCAGCCGCTTTTCCCCCAGGCAGCTGGGAGTGCCGCCGCCGAAATAGACGGTGTCCACCAGGTGTCCGGCGGCGAAGGGAGCTGTTTCGGTGAGGTGGGCGCACAGGGCGTCCACATAATCGTCCATGCGGCTCTCGCTGCGGGGCAGGGAGTAAAAGTCGCAGTAGACGCATTTTTGCTTGCAGAAAGGGATGTGGATATACAGGCCCAGGGGTTTCAGCGGGGCTTTCATGGCAGGTCCTCCCTTGTATGAACATCCTTACCAGTGTACCCCGTCGGAGGCACCTTTGCAAGTACGTATGATTTGCCTTTTTCGGGAAATCCTACTGGCAGGAAGCGAGGGATGCGAAATGGATATGTCACCCAAGGAGTATCAGGCCTACGTGCAGAGCAAGGCGAAAAAGTCCCCCATCGTCAAGGACACGGTCCTGGCGTTCATCATCGGCGGCGCCATCTGTGTGCTGGGCCAGGCCATTCAGGACGGCTGGGCCGGCGCGGGGCTGGACAAGGAGGCGGCGGGCACCGCCACCTCCTGCACGCTGGTGTTTTTGTCGGCCCTGCTGACGGGACTGAACGTCTACAACAAGCTGGGCCGTTTCGGCGGCGCCGGCACCCTGGTGCCCATCACGGGCTTCGCCAACTCCGTGGTGTCCCCGGCTATCGACTTCAAAAGCGAGGGCTTCATCACCGGCATGGCCGCCAAGATGTTCACGGTCGCGGGACCGGTCATCGTGTTCGGAACGCTGGCGTCGGTGATCTACGGCGTGGTTTTGATGTTCATGGGATAGGCAGCGAAAAAACGCGGTGCCCGGAGGCGGGCGCCGCGCTTTTGCCGGAAGGGAAAGCGGGATATTTTTTGCGCAAAAACGAGTTGACATAACGGTGTGGAAAACCCTGTGGAAAATGTGAAAAACCCTGTGATATGAACAAATTATGAAGGTGCGGATGGATTATGGGAAAATTTACGCAACAACATTTTGGGCGAAATCCATGGAACGGGGCCGCAAGACGGCGCATTCTGCCAGACGCTGCAATTTGACGGTTTTATTTCGGAAATGATTTTGCCGACAAAGAGACGATTTGTATCTTTCTTCCGGGGATGTCCGCCTGGTGCTCCGGTCCTACATAATGATAACAGATGGCGTGTTTTTCGGACACTTGAACCTGGTGGAGGGGTGTGATACAATATGAAGACATATTGAAATCATGGCAGTTTCTGCCTTTTCGGAGGAACTATGGCAACAAAGAAGCAAGATTACGGCAACGACAGCATCTCGTCCCTGAAGGGCGCGGACCGGGTCCGGAAACGGCCCGGCGTCATTTTCGGCTCCGACGGCCTGGACGGCTGCGAGCACGCGGTGTTCGAGATCCTGTCCAACTCCATCGACGAGGCCCGGGAGGGCCACGGCCGCGCCATCACCGTCACCCGCTACGCCGACCGCTCCATCGAGGTGGAGGACGCCGGCCGGGGCTGCCCTGTGGACTGGAACGAGAAGGAGCAGCGATACAACTGGGAGCTGGTGTACTGCGAGCTGTACGCCGGCGGCAAGTACGACAACGTCTCCGGTGACAACTACGAGTACTCCCTGGGCCTCAACGGCCTGGGCGCCTGTGCCACCCAATACGCTTCCCGGTACATGGATGTCACCGTCTGGCGGGACGGCCAGGAGTACAGCCTCCACTTTGAGCGGGGCGAGATCGTGGGCCAGCTGGAAAAGCGCCCCCTGCCCAAGAGCCAGAGCAAAAAGACCGGCACCCGCACCCGCTGGCTGCCGGATCTGGATGTGTTCACGGACATTGCCATCCCTGCTGACTACTTCACTGACGTGATGAAGCGCCAGGCGGTGGTGAACGCCGGCATCACCTTCCGCTTCCGCAACGAGGCGGAGCCGGGGAAGTTCGAGGAAACGGAGTTTTTGTATGAGCACGGCATTGAGGACTACGTGGCGGAGCTGGCCGGAGAGGGCAGCCTCACCGCTCCGGTGTTCTGGCAGGCGGAAAAGCGGGGCCGGGACCGGGCGGACAAGCCGGAATACAAGGTGAAGCTCAGCTGTGCCGTCTGCTTTTCCAACAAGGTGAACGTCATCGAGCACTACCACAACTCCAGCTGGCTGGAGCACGGCGGCAGCCCGGAAAAGGCCACCAAGTCCGCCTTCGTCTCCGCCGTTGACAAGTACCTCCGGGACCAGGGCAAGTACCAAAAGAGCGAGAGCAAGGTCACCTGGGCGGACATCGAGGACTGCATCGTGCTGGTGAGCAACAACTTCTCCACCCAGACCTCCTACGAGAACCAGACGAAAAAGGCCATCACCAACAAATTCGTCCAGGAGGCCATGACGGAGTTTTTGCGCTCCAACCTGGAGATCTACTTTATTGAAAACCCCTTCGACGCGGAGAAGATCGGCGAGCAGGTCCTCATCAACAAGCGCAGCCGGGAGACGGCGGAAAAGGCCCGGCTGAACATCAAGAAAAAGCTCTCCGGCAGCATCGACATCGCCAACCGGGTCCAAAAATTCGTGGACTGCCGGTCCAAGGACCCGGACAAGCGGGAGATCTACATCGTGGAGGGCGACTCCGCCCTGGGCAGTGTCAAGCTCAGCCGGGACGCGGAGTACCAGGGCATCATGCCCGTCCGGGGCAAGATCCTCAACTGCCTGAAGGCGGACTATGCCCGCATTTTCAAAAGCGAGATCATCACGGACCTCATCAAGGTCCTGGGCTGCGGCGTGGAGGTCCAGAACAAGCACGTCAAGGACATGGCCGCCTTCGACCTGGGGAACCTGCGGTGGAACAAGGTGGTCATCTGCACCGATGGCGACGTGGACGGCTTCCAGATCCGCACCCTCATTTTGACCATGCTGTACCGCCTGACCCCCACCCTCATCCGGGAGGGCTACGTCTACATCGCGGAGACCCCGCTTTTTGAGATCAACTGCGGGGAAAAGACTTGGTTCGCCTACTCCGATAAGGAGAAAAACGACATCGTCCGGGAGCTGGAGGGGAAGAAGTACAAGATCGACCGCTCCAAGGGCCTGGGCGAGAACGACCCGGACATGATGTGGCTGACCACCATGAACCCGGCCACCCGCCGCCTCATCCGGGTCATGCCGGAGGACGTGGAGCGCACCGCCCAGGTCTTTGACCTGCTGCTGGGAGACAACCTCCAGGGACGCAAGGACCATATCGCGGAAAACGGGTATAAGTATCTGGAGATGGCGGATATTTCCTGACAACTTTGGAGAGCTCCGGGCCGATGCGATATGGTCCGCAACCGAGCGAGAGCGAGGGAGCCGCGCGCAAGCGCGTATCAAATCCAGCCGCTCGGCAGTTTTGCGGAGCAAAACCGGCGAGCCATATCGCGGAAAACGGGTATAAGTATCTGGAGATGGCGGATATCTCGTAACCCCCGCTCCCGGCGCGGCCCGGCGCGGCGGTTGCGGCAACGCGGAAATGATGAATCTTTCACAAATGCACATATAAATTGAATGAGACGCAAGGGAGGATGCAATGATGAAACGACGGATTTCCCTGGCACTTTCTCTGTTGATGCTCCTGACCCTGATCCCCGCCGCCCTGGCGGCGGAGACGGCGCCGACACCGCCTGTTTGGGTGAAGGCGGAGGAATACGCGGTATTCGAGGGGGACAGCACCTATACCGGCGAAACGTGGGAGACGGTGCTGCGGCTGCGGGCCGACGCGGCTGCGGGCAATTTGGAGCCCCAGTCGGGAGACCTTTACACAGACTGGAACATCGGCGAAAAGACCGACGCCCCGGCGTCACTGCAGTTTGAGCTGGGCCTCATCGGTATGAAGTATGCGGAAAATTCCGGCAGCCGGCGCCTGGCTACCCGGACCCGCCGCTACTTTGGCTTGGCTAAGGACAGCTGGCTGGACGAGGGCGGCAGCCGGACGGACAAGACGTATTATCTCTTTACCCTGTGGTATCAGCGGGCAAGGCTGCTGGAGTGCCGGCCCGGCACCAGCCAGGTCTTTTCCGGCCTGGAACTGGAGGAGTTCTTAAAAGCCTCCGGCTACACCATGGACCAGTTCCGGGACTGCTCCGCCCTAAAGGTGGTGACGGAGGCGGAATGGGCCGCCATCGACACCCGTACCGCCCAGGAGCGGGCGGAGGCGGAAATCGCCAAGACCCGGGCCAACGTGACGCTGGACGGCAACTGGGTGAATACGGAGAATCTGGCCCGGGTGATCAACGGCCGGACCATGATCCCCGTCCGGTGCCTGGCGGAGCAGCTGGGCGCCGACGTGTCCTATGACAAGACCCTCAAGGCCGCCCGTATCGTCCGGGCGGGGGTGGAGATCGTCATGCCCATCGGCAGCAAGACCTGCACGGTCAATGGACAGCCCTTTACCATGGACATCGCCCCCTACATCGAAAACGGCCGCACCATGATCCCCGCCCGGTACGTGTCGGAGCTGTTCGGCCAGAGCATCCAATGGGTGGCGGAGAGCCGTACCGCCGCTGTCACAGAGAACAAGGCCCTGGCGGGAGACACCAACCTGGAGCCCTGGGCCATGGCCATGGGTGCCTACCTCAACGCCGTCAACAACGGCGGCAGGCCCACGGTGTTCGGCGGCAAGGGCCGGGGCCTCTCCTACGGCATGGACGCCATCGGCAAGCCCTCCGCCGTGGGGACCGTCTATACCTACCAGTGGGCCCGGTACATCCTGGAGGACAGCTGGGGCGTCACCGACCGGGAGAGCCTCATTCAAACGGTGTGCAGCATGACCGATTCCGGTCACAACGCCGACTTCCAGTCCTATGTGGCCATGATCGAGGGGATGTCGGCGGCGGAGTACCGGGAAGTGCTGAAAAACGCGGAAGGCATGGACGCCTACATGTTTCCCTATACCAAGCGGCTGGGGGAGAAGTGGGGCGACCGTGGCATCCTGTGCTGGGACCTGTTCCGCATGAGCAATCTGGTCCAGTGGGGCTACGCGGCGGGCTACCTTACCTATCCCGAGGCCCTGGCCCTGCTGGAGCCGGCGGCCACGCTGGTGCAGGAGAACTTCAAAAGCTGGGATGAGGCCTTTGAGAACTACCTGGACGGCTACAACTGGTGGGCCAGGGAAGACGTGGGGACCAAGGACCCATGGACCGTCACCCGGGGCCCCTATGTGAAAAAGCTGATGCAGAATTACAGCGAGCTGTTTGACGACGCCATGTTCCAAAGCCCCATCAAGGGCGTGACCGGTGTGACGGCGGAGAGCCTGCTGGCCTCCGTGCAATGAAACTATGAAAGAAAGCAGGTGCCTTATGAAACGATTGACCGCGGTATTGCTGGCGTTGGTGCTGGCACTGTCCCTGGCGGTACCCGCCTTCGCGGCGGAGGACACGGACCCGCCTCTGTGGCAGGAATACGGCTTTGCTTCCCGGGAGGAGTGCATCGCCTACTGGTTTGACGGCGACGAGAGCGCCTATCAGGAGCAGGTGGAGTATGCCCTGGCCCGCGAGAGTTGGGAGGCCTCCATGGCCGGCGAGATCGCCGCCTTTGACGCGGATGACTACTGGAACTCCGGCGAGTGCTGGCAGGCGGAGTATTACGACTCCAAGGAGGCCTTCATGGAGGACTGGCTCCTGGAGACGGAGGAGGACTTCCGGGAATGCCTGCTGGAGGAGTGGCTGGACGACCAGTGGTGGGACTATTGGATGGCCCGGGAGGTGGAACGGACCCGGGCGCAGCTGGGCGGCGTGGCCGGCCAGGTGGGCGTCATGGTGGACGGGACCTATGTGCAGTTCCCCGACGCGGTGCCCGAGGTGGTGAACGGCCGCACCATGGTGCCCTGCCGCCAGGTGCTGGAGGCCTTCTGCGGCACTGTGACGTATGAAAACGGCGAGGCGGTGTGCCGCCTGGAGGGCGTGACGATGCGCTTCCGGGACGGCCGGGACACCGCCCTCTTGACCCTGGCCGACGGCACGGAGACCACCGTCCAGATGGACGTGCCCTGCTACTATAAAAACGGCCGCACCTACATCCCCGTCCGCTTTTTCGCCGAGGCTCTGGGCTGCGATGTCCTGTGGGACGGGACGTATGACACGGCGGTCATTCTGCGGCGGGACAAGATAACGGCGGAGCTGGACAGCCGCTTCACCGTGCTGAACCGCTTCCTGAAAGCTATGCAATCCGGCGGCGCCGGGGACCATTACAAGACCACCGCCAAGCTGGAAGGCGACCTGACCATGCTGGACTCCATCAACGGCAACAAGAGCTACCGCTTCAGCGCGGATATGGAGCTGCTGGCCAGCGGCACCACCGTGAACTTCACCGTCAAGCTGAAGATGGGAGACTTGGCCAATCTGATGGTGGCCGCGGGCATGATGAACTACGAGGACCTGGCCCAGCTGGCGGCTTCGCTGAAGGACGCCCGGCTGGAGGTCATCTATGACGGCGAGGGCGGCATGATGTACATGAAGGTGCCGGGCCTGTCCCAGCTGACCTACGGTACCTATGCCGACGGCTGCTGGCTGGCAATGCCGGTGACCTCCCTGACGGAGCTGGAGAGCGCCGGTGTCACCACCGTGGGCGGCGCCCTGTATGAAAACGAGCTGGCCTACGCCAAGTACGGCACGCCGGTGCTGGTGTACCGGGACATGATGGAGACCGCCGGGGAGCTGGCCGCTTACGTGGGCGATGACTGCTTCCAGTCCAACGGCGGATACAGCGTCCTCCGCTATGACAAGGCGGACTATGAGGCGGCTCTGGCCGCCGAGGGCGGCGAGGAGTACGCCCAGTGGGCCAGCGAGTTTGAAAAGCTGGACCTGGAGCTGAAGATCGCCCAGTCCGGCGACGCCACCTTCCGGGTGCTGGTCCAGAACAAGGACAGCGGCTACGGCGACGTGGTGCTGGTGGACGCCTCCGGCAGCGTTTCCGCCGCCAAGGTGAACATGCAGATGCTGCTGCGCCTGAAAAACCAGTTCGACCTGAGCCTGCGCTATACCGCCTCCACCTCCGCTACAACCGCGCAGCCTGTCACCGCGCCCCCGGCGGGGGAGACGGTCATCGACCCCTACGAGGGGGAGGACCCTTTTGAATATCCCTATGAGGAAAACGGCAGCCCCGTGCCGGAGCTGTTTGCGTAATCTCCCTGCTCCGCGGAGACGGGATATCCCGTCTCCGCGGTCCCCTGCGAAATCATGACGAGAAGGAACCAAACGTATGCCGAAGAAAAAGCAGCCCCAGGAGGGGCACCCCAAAGTCAATAACCCCAACGTCCTGGGCCTTCGCGCCCAGGTGGTGGAGCAGCCCATCACCGACACCCTGGAGACCAACTACATGCCCTACGCCATGAGTGTCATCGTCTCCCGGGCCATCCCTGAGATCGACGGCTTCAAGCCCTCTCACCGCAAGCTCCTGTACACCATGTACAAAATGGGCCTGCTCACCGGCGCCCGGACAAAGTCCGCCAACATCGTGGGCCAGACCATGCGCCTCAACCCCCACGGCGACGCCGCCATTTATGACACCATGGTGCGCCTGTCCAAGGGCTACGGCGCGCTGCTGACCCCCTTTGTGGACTCCAAGGGCAACTTCGGCAAGTCCTACTCCCGGGATATGTCCTGGGCGGCGCCCCGGTACACGGAAGCCAAGCTCACCGCCATCTGCGCCGAGCTGTTCCGGGACATCGACAGCGACACCGTGGACTTTGTGGACAACTACGACAACACCATGAAGGAGCCGGCCCTGCTGCCCACCTCCTTTCCCAACATCCTGGTGTCCGCCAACAGCGGCATCGCCGTGGGCATGGCCTCCCAGTTCTGCGGCTTCAATTTGAAGGAGGTCTGCGACACCACCATTGCCTACCTGAAGAACCCCGCCTGTGATTTGACGGAGACGCTGCTGGCGCCGGATTTCCCCACCGGCGGCGAGCTCATCTGCGATCCCGCTGCCCTGCGGGATATTTACGACACCGGCCGGGGCAGCGTCCGGGTCCGGGCCCGGTACCGCTATGTGAAGGAAGAAAACCTCATTGAGATCTACGAGATCCCCTATTCCACCACGGTGGAGGCCATTTTGGACAAGGTAGCGGAGCTCATCAAGGCCGGCAAGGCCAAGGAGATCGCCGACATGCGGGATGAGACGGACCTCAGCGGCCTGAAGCTGGCCATCGACCTCAAGCGGGGCGTGGACCCGGACAAGCTGATGATGAAGCTCTACAAGCAGACCCCTCTGGAGGATTCCTTTGCCTGCAACTTCAACGTCCTCATCGCCGGCAGCCCCCGGGTGCTGGGGGTGCGGCAGCTGCTGGAGGAGTGGACCGCCTGGCGGACGGAGTCCGTCCGGCGGCGGACCTACTTCGTCCTGGGCAAGCGCAAGGAAAAGCTGCACCTTTTGAAGGGCCTCAAGCGCATCCTGCTGGACATCGATAAGGCCATCAAGATCATCCGGGAGACGGAGGAGGAGGCCGAGGTCATCCCCAACCTGATGATCGGCTTCGGCATCGACCAGGTCCAGGCGGAATTCGTGGCGGAGATCAAGCTGCGCAATATTAACAAGGAGTATATCCTCAAGCGGGTCAACGAGACGGCGGCCCTGCAGGACGAGATCGACGACCTGGAGGACATCCTGAACAGCCCCAAGCGGGTGAAAAAGATCATCGTGGACGAGCTGACGGCGGTGGCGAAGAAGTACGGCGAGCCTCGCCGCACCGCCATCGTCTACGGCCACGAGGTGGAGGAGTACAAGGAGGAGACGGCGGTGGAGGATTACCCCGTCAGCATCTTCCTGTCCCGGGAGGGGTATTTCAAGAAGATCACCCCTGCCTCCCTCCGCATGAACAGCGAGCAGAAGTACAAAGAGGGCGACGGCCTGCGCCAGAGCTTTGAGACCACCAATGCCGCGGAGGTCATGTTCTTCACGGATAAGTGCCAGGTGTACAAGGCCCGCCTCAGCGACTTCGACGACGCCAAGGCCAGCGTTCTGGGCGATTACCTGCCCGCCAAGCTGAATATGGACGCCGGGGAGAACGTGGTGTTCGCCGTGCTGCCGGGAGACTACTCCGGCGCGCTGCTGTTCTTCTTTGAAAACGGCAAGGCGGCCCGGGTGGAGATCAAGGCCTACCAGACCACCTCCAACCGCCGCAAGCTCACCGGCGCCTACTCCGACAAGGCGCCTCTGGCCTGCGTCCGCCGCATCGACAGCGACTGTGAGCTGGCGGTGTATTCCACGGAGCCCCGCTGTCTCATTTTCCACACGGCGCTGCTCGCTCCCAAGACCACCCGCACCACCCAGGGCGTGGCGGTCATGAACCTGAAGCCCAAATACCGCCTGGACACCGTGAAGACCCTGGAGGAGAGCGGCATCTCCCACCTGAGCCGCTACCGGGTCCGGGCCCTGCCCGCCGCCGGCGCCCTGCTGCGGCAGGAGGATTCCGAGGAAAAGCAGCTGGATCTGCTGGATTGAGGAGATATCGAAAGACCCTATGAAAAAACAACTGAAAAGCTACGGCATCATCACTCTGGGCTCCGTCATTTTCGCCCTGGCCTTTGATGTCTTTTTCGCCGCCAACCAGGTGGCCATGGGCGGCATCACCGGTCTTGCCCAGGTCATCAACGCCCTGGTCCCGGGACTTTCCGTGGGCACGCTGGCCTTTGTGCTGAATATCCCGCTGTTTCTGGCGGGGTGGAAGTTCATCGGCTGGCACCTGCT
Source organism: Clostridiales bacterium (assembly GCA_004558115.1). Taxonomy (GTDB): domain Bacteria; phylum Bacillota; class Clostridia; order Oscillospirales; family Oscillospiraceae; genus Oscillibacter. Next base: position 16,786 of record SFDT01000032.1, read on the forward strand.
GGCCTCGTCCCTGTACTCCCTGGCGGTCAGCTCCCTGGCCATCGACGCCATTGCCGCCCTGCGGCAGTTCCCGCCCATGGACCCCATGCTGGCCTGCCTCTGCGGCGGCGCCGCCATGGGCCTGGGCTTTGGCATGGTGTTCTCCCAGGGTGCCACCACCGGCGGAACGGATATCGTGGCCCGGCTTTTGAAGCTGAAATTTCCCTGGCTGCCCATGGGCAAGCTCATGCTGCTGCCGGACGGCACCGTGCTGGCGCTGGCGGCCCTGGCGTTTGGCCGGGTGGAGGCGGCGCTGTACGGCGCGGTGGCTATTTTCGTGTCCACGAAAGTCATGGACACCGTGCTTTACGGCCTGGATACTTCCAAGGTGGCCTACGTCATTTCCGACCACTGGCGGCCCATTGCCGACGCCCTGCTGCGGCAGCAGAACCGGGGCGTCACCATCCTCCAGGGTGAGGGCGGCTGGACCGGCGCGCCCAAGCAGGTGCTGCTGGTGGCCTTCAAGCAAAAGGAGATCGTGCAGATCAAGCGCACGGTCCATGACATCGACCCCAACGCCTTCCTCATCGTCTGCGACGCCCATGACGTGTTGGGCGAGGGATTCGGCGATTATCAAAAGGAGGAGTTATAAATGACCGACTTCGCAACTGTGCAGAAGAACCTGACGGACCGGGGCTTTGCCGTGAAGGCCTTTGCCACCGGCGCGGAGGCCGCCGCCTACCTGAACGGCGCCATCGACGGAAAAAGCGTGGGCATCGGCGGTTCCATGACCGTTCAGGAGCTGGGGCTGCACGACCTGCTGGCCTCCCACAACGAGGTCCACTGGCATTGGACCAATGGCCCCGCGGAGCGCACCGCCTCTATGAACGCCCAGGTGTACATCACCTCCGTCAACGGCCTGGCGGAGACCGGCGAGCTCATCAACATCGACGGCGCCGGCAACCGGGTGGCCGGCACCCTGTTCGGCCATGAGAAGGTGTACTTCGTCGTGGGCCGCAACAAGCTGGCGCCCACCTACGACCAGGCCCTGTGGCGGGCCCGGAACATCGCCGCGCCGAAAAACGCCCAGCGGCTGAACTGCAAGACCCCCTGCGCCGTCAAAGGCGACCGCTGCTATGACTGCAAGAGCCCGGGGCGCATCTGCCGGGGCCTGGTGGTGCTGTGGGAGGCCATGATGGGCATGGAGATGGAAGTGGTCCTGGTGGACGAGGACCTGGGTTATTAAAACTGCCGGAAAGGAGGCGTGCCCTGTGAAAAAGCTGAAGATCACCGCCGCGTTGTGTGCCCTGCTGCTTCTGACGGGGTGCGCCTCCCTTCTGGAGCGCCAGTACAGCACTGTGGAGCCCCACAGCAGCAAATTCTGGGAGAGTGAGGCGGCGGCTACCCTCCGGGCGGAGAACCACCAGGACCTGGTCAACGACCTGCTGCTGCTTATCGGCCAGCACACGGAGAACGCCACCATCCGGCTCTATAATTTTAAGGATGACATGACGGTGGCGGAGACGCTGGAGCAGGCCACCACGGAGATCCAGCAGGAGACGCCCATGGGCGCTTACGCTGTGGAGTTCATCACCTCCTCCAGCCAGGCCCAGCGGGGCTATTACGAGGTGTCCGTCCAGATCAGCTACCGCCGCACGGCGGAGCAGATCCAGGCGGTGGTGAATGCTACCAGCACGGAGGCTTTGTCCAGCCTGTTGGAAACGGCTCTGGACAATGGAGAAACGGAGCTGGCGGTGCGCATTGGCTATTGGCGGACAGGGGACCGGGAGCGGGTGGCGGAGATCGCTGCCCAGCTGCGGGAAGAACGCGGCCTGGCGGACACGCCGCCCTGGGGCGTCTACTATTATCCGGCGGAGGAGACGGCGGGCCTTATCGAATTTGTCCTGGAGGGGGCGGAACTGGACGCCCAGCCGGTGCCGCCGGCGGCGGAAACGCCGGAGCCTGAAACGGCGGAAGAAGAAATTGAAGAAATTTCTGAAAATCTGAAAACAAATACTTGACAAGGGGACATTCCTTTGCTAAAATAACCCTTGTTCCGCGGGCATAGCTCATCTGGTAGAGCGCCACCTTGCCAAGGTGGAGGTAGCGAGTTCGAGCCTCGTTGCCCGCTCCAGCTCAAAAAGGACATCCAGCTTTGGATGTCCTTTTTCTTTTGTTAGAAGCGAACTCGCTACCTCCACCCA
>SFDT01000033.1 GCA_004558115.1 Clostridiales bacterium
GGTTTTCTTGACATTGTCACATCCCTGCACTATAATACGGCCATGGAAAAGAAGATTCAAGACGCATTGGCGGCGTCTGTTGGGACATTTCGGATGCCCCGCTATGAAGAGCTGCCGGATGTGGGACTCTATTTAGAGCAGACAACCAAATACGTCAACTATGTGTTCAAACCGCTGGCGTGTGATGAGATCACCGGCTCCATGATCCGAAATTACGTGAAAATGGGGCTGGTGGCGAATCCTGTCAAAAAGCAGTACGGCGCGAACCAGATCGCCCATCTGCTGTGCATCACCCTTTTGAAGCAGGTGATGTCACTGGACCATATCAGCCAGCTGTTTGCACGGCAGAAATCGGTCTATACCGACCCGATCGCCTATGACTATTTCTGCACGGAACTGGAGAATATCCTCTATTTCCGCTTTGGACTGAAAGGCACTGTGGACAGCGTGGGCGTCACCTCCTCGGTGGAGAAGGATATGCTTCGCAGCGCCATTATTGCCGTGTCCCATATCATTTATTTGAACGCCTGTTTTGAGCATCTGGACCCCGGTGCCCAGGAAAATTGAAGTGACCGCAGCAGCTCCGATGCAATGAAGCATCGGGGCTGCTTCCGTTTTTACATTGCGGGTTGATAGGGGGAATCTTGCTGCCTGTACGGGCATACGGTGGAGATGGCGTATATGATACGATAGATGTTGACATCTCAACTTCTTGGAAGTATAATCCGGAATGTTGAATCTTCAACTTCTACGTGACGGAGGAACATCTGTATGGTCGACAGATTTGAGCGGTTTTCGTTTGCCATTTCGGAGATCTCCCGGTATTGGCATAAGATCACCGCGGATGAAATGGAAAAATACGGCCTCAAAGGGCCGCATTCGGTGTATCTGACGACGATGTACCGGTATCCGGAGGGGGTCACCGCGCCGCAGCTGTGCGAGCTTTGCGGAAAAGACAAATCCGACGTGTCCCGGGCCATGTCCATGATGGAGCAAAAGGGACTTGTGCGAAAAGAGGGGATCTATCACAACCGCTACGGCGGTGTTTTCAAGCTCACAGAGAAGGGAATGTCCGCCGCCGGACAGGTGCGGCGGCGGGCGAGCCTTGCCGTTCAGATCGCCGGCGAGGACCTCAGCGATGAAAACAGGGCGGTCTTTTACGAGTCGTTGGAAAAAATCGCATCAAAATTGCGTGATATCAGCAAGGAGGGGCTTCCACAGGAATGAATACCGTATCCAAAGTTTTTTGCCGCGTGTTTCAAACCGCCTTTCATCTGGCGCTTCCCGTTTTGCCGTACCGGACGCCGGAAATCTATGAAAATATCGCCGGGATCGGTCCGCTGCTGCGTGAGCGGAAGGTGGGCTCTGTTCTGCTGATCACCGACTCTGCCCTGAGAAGCGCCGGGCTCACGGTGCCTCTGGAGACGCTTCTGCGGGAGCAGAACATCCGCTGTGCCGTCTATGACAAGACCTGTCCCAATCCCACGGCCCGCAACGTGGAGGAGGCCAGGGCGCTCTATGTGGATGAAAAGTGCCAATGCCTGATCGCCTTTGGCGGCGGCTCCTCCATGGACTGCGCGAAGGCGGTGGGTGCGCGGGTCGTCTATCCAAACCGCTCCCTGGACCAGCTGAAAGGGCTGCTGCGGGTCTGGCGCAGGCTCCCGCTCCTGATCGCCATCCCCACCACCGCGGGCACAGGCAGCGAGGTCACGGTCACCGCCGTGATCACGGACTCCGAGAAAAAGCACAAATACACCATGAACAACTTCACCTTCATTCCCCCCTACGCGGTCCTGGACCCGGAGGTCACGTTTACGCTGCCGCCCTCTGTCACCGCCACCACCGGCATGGATGCCCTGACCCATGCCGTGGAGGCTTACATCGGTAATTCCACAAGCCGGGAGACCCGTGCCCTGGCGCTGGAGACAGTGAAGCTGGTGTTTGAAAATATCGAAGCGGCGTATCAGGACGGCACCAACCGCCCTGCCCGGGCCAATATGCTCTATGCCGCCCACAAGGCGGGCATCGCCTTTTCCAAATCCTATGTGGGCTATATCCATGCGGTGGCTCACTCCCTCGGCGGCCAGTACAACATTCCCCACGGCCTTGCCAATTCGGTCCTGATGCCCATCGTACTGGAGGCGTATGGGGAGGCCGCCCACAAAAAGCTGCATGAGCTGGGCATTGCTGCCGGCGTCACCGACAGCGGGGATTCCCACCGGGAAGGCGCGGAAAAGTTCATTCAGGCCATCCGCGGCCTGAACAGGAGGCTGAACATTCCCGCAGCGCTGCCCGGCATCCGGCAAGAGGATATCCCGCAGATGGCATGCCACGCCGCCAAGGAGGCCAATCCCCTTTATCCGGTCCCGGTCCTGATGGACGGCGGAGAGCTGGAGCAGTTCTACTACAAAGTTGCAGATTGGAGTCAGAGTTATGGATCTGGATCGGCTTTTGCAAAATCAGCGTGAGTATTTCCGCAGCGGAGCCGCCCTGCCGGTGGACTTCCGCGTGGCCATGCTCAAAAAGCTGCGCGACGCCGTGGAACGCCATGAGGAGGAAATTGCCGCCGCTCTCAAAGCGGACTTGGGCAAAAGCGACTTTGAGGGGTTCATGTGTGAGACCGGTCTGGTCAAAAGCGAACTCAGCTATATGATCCGCCATACCCACCGCTTTGCGTCCCCGCGCCGTGTGCATACGCCGCTGGCGCAATTTGCGTCCGCCAGCTATCAAAAGCCGTCTCCTTACGGAAATGTGCTCATCATGAGCCCGTGGAACTATCCCTTTCTGCTGACCATCGACCCGCTGGCCGACGCCATCGCCGCCGGCAACACCGCGGTGGTGAAGCCCAGCGCCTATTCTCCGGCCACCAGCGCCGTGATCGCCAAAATGATCGGGGAGTGCTTTCCGCCGGAGTATGTGGCGGCCGTGACAGGCGGCCGGAAGGAAAACGCCACCTTGCTGGAAAAGAAGTTCGATTTGATATTTTTCACCGGCAGTCAGGCCGTCGGTCGGGAAGTTCTTCGCCATGCCGCCGGGCATCTGACGCCTGCCGTCCTGGAGCTGGGAGGCAAGAGCCCCTGCATCGTTGACGGCACCGCGAAGCTGGAGCTGGCCGCCAAGCGGATCGTATTCGGCAAATACCTGAACTGCGGACAAACCTGTGTGGCGCCGGACTACATCCTCTGCCACCGCAGCGTAAAAGAGAAACTCGTACAGGAACTCTGCCGGCAGGTCAGGCTCCAGTACGGAGAGGACCCGCTGGCAAATCCCGATTACGGCAAGATCATCAATGAAAAGCACTTTGACCGCCTTTGCGGCCTGCTGGCCCCGGAGAAGACCGTTCTGGGCGGCGCAGCGAACAGGGATACCCTGCAAATCGCCCCCACCGTTCTGGACAACGTCACCTGGGAAGACCCTGTGATGCAGGAGGAGATCTTCGGCCCCATTCTGCCGGTTTTGACCTTTGACAGCTTTGAAGAGGTATACGCGCTTTTGGCGGACAGGCCCAAGCCCCTGGCCCTGTATCTGTTTTCCGAGGACAGGCGCCGGGTCCGGGAAGTCACCGAACGCTGTTCTTACGGCGGCGGCTGCGTCAACGACACCATCATCCACCTTGCCACCAGCGAAATGGGATTCGGCGGCGTGGGGGAGAGCGGCATGGGCGCCTATCATGGCAAAACGGGCTTTGACGCCTTTTCCCACTCCAAGAGCATCGTGGACAAAAAGACCTGGATGGACCTTCCCATGCGCTACCAGCCTTACCGGCGCGGCCTGTGCGGAAAGCTGCTGCGGATGTTCCTGCGGTAAGGGCGGAGGCCGCCGCGGACAGGGAGTGTGCTTTTAACTCAGGTACGCTTTTCACGGACCGGCTGGCCGCCGCATACACTGGCGGCGAGGTGATATGATGTACATTTGTCCAGCCTGCCCGGATGCCGTGGCGTGTATGCAGGGTGGTCCCGAGGCACCGTGCCTGTCCGGAGAGGTCCAGTTTTATCAAAAGCGCGGCGCCGTTCTGGTGGCCGTCCATGTGTCCGGACTGCCGCGGGAGAGCGAAACGGGCTTTTTCGCCCTCCATATCCATGAGGGAGGCAGCTGCTCCGGAGAGAACTTTTCAGACACGGGAGGACATTATAACCCCCACAACGAAGCGCATCCCCGGCACGCGGGAGACCTGCCGCCGCTGCTGCTTTGCGGCGGCGGGGCGTATCTGGCGGTGCTGACCGACCGCTTTTCCGTGGCGGATGTCATCGGGCGGACCGTGGTCATCCACGGCGGAGCGGATGATTTCCATACCCAGCCCGCAGGCAACGCGGGCACAAAAATCGCCTGCGGCGTGATCCGGCGGGCATAGAAACAAGCAGCGGTTTTCAACTGAAAACCGCTGCTTTTGCATATCAGTGAGGACTGCCTTACCGGGCCCGCAGCTGCCAGAAGGCCACGGCGCTGGCCGCCGCCACGTTCAGAGAGTCCACTTGGTGGGCCATGGGGATGCGCACGGTGTAGTCGCAGGCGGCGATGGTGTGGGGCGAGAGGCCGTCGCCCTCCGTGCCCAGCACGATGGCCAGCTGCTCCTCCTCCGCCAGGCGGGGGTCCTCAATGCTGACGGACGTGTCGCACAGGGCCATGGCGGCGGTGCGGAAGCCAAGGCTTCGCAGTCGTTCCAAGCCCGGCCCGGGCCAGTCGGCGGGAGTGCTCCCGATGTACGTCCAGGGCACCTGAAACACCGTGCCCATGCTGACCCGCACCGACCGCCGGTACAAAGGGTCGCAGCAGGTGGGTGTCACCAGCACGGCGTCCATATTCAGTGCGGCGGCGGAGCGGAAAATGGCGCCCACGTTGGTGGGGTCCACGATGCTCTCCAGGACGGCGATCCGCCGTTTTTCGGCACAAAGAGCCTCCACGCTGGGCAGCTGCGGGCGCCGCATGGCGCACAGCACGCCCCGGGTCAGGGGATAGCCGGTCAATGACGCCAGCACTTCCCGGCCGGCGGTGTAGACGGGAATGTCTCCGCAGCGGGTCATGATCTCCCGGGCCGGACCGTCCATCTGCCTGCGCTCCATCAGCAGGGAGACAGGCTCGTATCCGGCGTCCAGGGCCCGCTGGATCACCTTGGGACTCTCCGCAATGAAAAGGCCTTTTTCCGGCTCCAGCCGGCGGCGAAGCTGCCCCTCCGTCAGGCGGGCAAAGGCATCCAGGGCAGGGGAGGAAAAGTCGGTGACCTCAATGATGTTCGGCATAGGCGGCTCCTTGCAAATGATTTCTTGAAGCCATTATAGCCTCCCGGCCGAAACGTGTCAAACAGACCCTTTTTCGGAAAATTCATATTCAAAGGAGGCGTTGGGGACCTCCAGCGCAAAGAGGGTGTCTTCCCCGATTTGGAAGCGGTAAAAGGCCCGGCAGGCGGCGTGCTCATGAATGGTCCGCACCATGGCGCCGCCAGAGGGGGCCCGAAGGGGCTGGGCCGCCGGCTCTAGCAGCCTGGCCGTCAGGCAGGCATGGCCTTGCCGGATGGTAACGGCGCCGTTTTGGATGGTAACGGCCTTTGCCCCCAGGTAGGTGGCAAGGCGGTACTGCTTGCCCTGCCAGAGGACGGCGGCGGTGACTCCGGTAAAATGGAGGCCGCCCCAGGGAATATCCGCCGCGGCCAGCATCAGCGCCCCGCCCGGAAGGACGCATTGGGTCCAGACGTATCCCTTTGGGAAAGAGCGTCCCCGGTCGCCCTCCGCGTATCCGGTGCCGTTTTGGAACACACGGGGAACGCCGTTGATTTGCAGCGTCCCCGCCACAGTGTGGCGCATACTGAACACGCTGTGGCGGCACTCCAGAAAGGGCACATAGCGCAGAGGACCCATGATATCGTAGCGAAGGGGCGTGAAGGGGCCGAACCGGAGCGTGCCTGTCGCCAAGAGGCCGGGAGCGCGGAGATGCAGGTGCAGGCCCTGGGGACCAAAGCGGTTTTCACCGATGGCGACCTGCCCGCCGTCCTCCCGGAAAGCGGAGCCGGGAAAAGGCACGCTCCAGGAGGCGGCTTCGGTGATGAGCTGGATGGAGCAGGTGGTTTTGCCGCCGGTCCGGTGAAGGGCGGGGATGACGGCCAAAGTGTCTCTTTCAGACTGGCATTTATAGTACCAGCCGCAAAAATAATCGTTCATGGATGCACCTCCCGGGGCGGAATAGGAAGCGCCCATGCTTCCGTTTTGCGGGGACTTGGCAGCCGGACGGATGTCGGGTATACTGAGGGGGAAAGAAAGGAGCGGCCTATGTACTGGAACGATCTCAGCAGCCATTTAAAGGCGGTTTACGGCACAAAAGTGTATAAGCTCTCCCTGTCCTCCGGCTGCACCTGCCCCAACCGGGACGGGACCTTGGGCAGCCGGGGCTGCATTTTCTGTGACGGCGCCGGGACGTTCGCGGCGGCGGGGGATATCCGGCAGCAGCTGGCGGCGGCTAAGGCCCGGGTAGCGGCCAAGGCGGGACCGAATGCCCGCTACATCGCCTATTTCCAATCCTTCACCAATACCTACGGCCCGGTGGACCGGCTGCGGCGGCTGTATACGGCGGCTCTGGAGCCGGAGGAGGTGGCGGCACTGTCCATTGCCACCCGGCCGGACTGCCTGGGACCGGAGGTTCTGGAACTGTTGGCGGAGCTGCGGGAAAAAAAGCCCGTGTGGGTGGAGCTGGGGCTTCAGACCATCCATCCCGCCAGCGCCGCCTACATCCGCCGGGGCTATGGGCTGCCTGCGTTTGACCGGGCGGTGGCGGACCTGCGTGCCATCGGTGTGACGGTGGTGGTCCACCAGATCCTGGGCCTCCCGGGGGAGGACCGGGAGATGATGATGGAGACTGCCCGGTACATCGGCCATTCCGGGGCGGAGGGCATCAAGTTCCATCTGCTTCACGTGCTGCGGGGCACGGACCTGGCCGTGGACTGGCAGGCGGGACGGGTGGTGCTGCCGGACCTGGAGGGCTATATCGGCTTGCTGGAGGACTGCGTCCGCAGCATTCCCCGGGAAATGGTCATTCACCGCCTCACCGGCGACGGGGCCAAGCGGGACCTGCTGGCGCCGCTGTGGAGCGGAGACAAAAAGCGGGTGCTGAATGCCATTCATGCCGCGTTTTTGCGGGATGATGTGGAGCAGGGCAGTGCTTTTTGGTGACCTCTCGGTGGCACGGATGCCATGCCCCTTCTGCTGTTCTCCTGGTCTCGGTGAACGCTCCGGCGGGGACGCCTCCTTTAAGGGAGGCGTCCCCGTTTTCATCTATTGGGCGGCAGGCAGCTCATCCAGAGAGGCGAAGGTGTAGCCCATGTCCTCCCATTTGGTCAGCAGGTCATCCAGGATCTCGGCGTTGGTGCGGGAGGTGGAGTGCAGCAGCACGATAGCGCCGTTGTGGATGCGGGGCAGCAGCTTGGCATAGGCCTGCTCCGCTGTGGGCTGGTTATCCACATACCAGTCCACGTAGGCAAGGCTCCACAAAATGGTCCGGTAGCCCAGGGCTTTGGCCTGCCGCAGGTTTTCCGTGTTGTATTTTCCCTGAGGCGGGCGGTAGTACCGGGGCAGCTCCTCTCCGGTGGTCTCCTGGTACAGCGCCGCCAGGGAGTCCAGCTCCTTTTGGAAGGCCGCCTGGTCGGCGATGCTGGACATATCCGGATGGTGGTAGGTGTGGTTGCCCACGATGTGGCCCTCCGCCGCCATGCGGCGGATGATGTCCGGCGCCGTTTCGATCATATTACCCACCACGAAGAAGGCGGCGGGGGCATTGTGCTTTTTCAGCGTGTCCAGAATGGATTCCGTGTAGCCGTTTTCATAGCCGCAGTCAAAGGTCAGGTAAATGACCTTTTGGCCGGTGTCACCCAGATACCAGGTGTCGTACTGGGCCAGCTCCTCCACGGTGGCGTTACCCACCGGCGACTGTCCCTCCACGGGAAAGGACAGCCCCCAGTTGTCAGTGGAAGCGGGGACGGCGGCGGGAGCCGAGGCGGAAAGAGAATCGTCCTGGCCGGATACCTTCCAGACCAGCAGGGCGCAGACCAGCACAAGGGCTGCCGCCCCCAGTGCGCGGGATAAGCGAAGCATGGGCAGACCTCCTTTGAAAATCCTTGTGGATAGGTTGGCGGCATCTGAAAAAAATATGCGGCGCGGCGCTTTTTTCGGAGGGGGACGCTTGCAATCCTGCTTTTCCTATGGCAAAATAGGAAATAAAAAAAGGGGGGAGCGGTGTATGAGGATTTCCACAAAAGGGCGCTATGCCCTGCGGCTGATGCTGGATGTGGCCGCCAGCGGCGGGACGGGATATGTGTCGCTGAAGGATGTGGCTGCCCGGCAGGAGATCTCCGTGAAATACCTGGAGCAGATCGCCGGCAGTCTCAGCAAGGCCGGTATGCTGCGCAGCAGCCGTGGCTCCCAGGGCGGATACCAGCTGACCCGGCCGCCGGAGGCATATTCCTTAGGAGATATCCTGCGTCTGACGGAGGGGGACCTTGCGCCGGTGGCTTGCTTGGAGGGACCGGAAAATCATTGCGAACGGTGCGACGAGTGCCCCACGCTGGACTTCTGGTCCGGCCTGTACGCGGTGGTGAACGACTATATCGACCGTTTCACGCTGGCGGACCTGCTGGCGGAGCAGCAGCGCAAGCAGCACGGCCCGGCATCCGGCAGCATTGATGAAAAATAATATAAAAGGAGAGGCGGCGTAAGCCGCCTCTCCTTTGCACCAGGGAACGTTACAGGTTCTTCTCGTAGGACTCGATCATTTTCTTGACCATCTGGCCGCCGACAGAGCCGGCCTCACGGGAGGTCAGGTCGCCGTTGTAGCCTTCCTTCAGGTTGACGCCCACCTCGGCGGCAGCTTCCATCTTAAACTTATCCATAGCGGCGCGGGCCTCGGGAACATTGATCTTGTTGGAATTCTTGCTAGACATAATCCGTTTCTCCTTTTCATCAATCATACTTGCTGGGTCTCTGGGTATCGCGAGCATAGTTTGACTCGAAAAAGAGGGAATATGCTGTTTTTTTGTTGGAAATTTTCTCCGCAAATATGCGGCGTCAGAAAAAACCGGAAAAGGAGGGAAAAGATGCAGCTGAACACACTGGGAGTGGTCCATGAATTTTTGCGGTGCCATGTGAAAGAAGGGGCGTTCTGCATCGACGCCACGGCGGGCCGGGGCCGGGACACGGCGCTGCTGTGCCGCCTGGCGGGGGAACGGGGCAGGGTACTGTCCTTCGACATTCAGCAAAGCGCGGTGGACCAGACAAAGGCCCTGCTGGAACAGGAGGGCCTTTCCGCCCAGGTGATCCTGGACAGCCACGCCCATATGGAGCGGTATGCCCAGACTGGGACGGTCGACTGTGTAGTGTTCAATTTCGGCCGTCTGCCCGGCGGCGACCCCCATATTTTTACCCGGGCGGAGTCCTCTGTGGCAGCCATCGGGGCGGGACTGCGGCTTTTGCGGCCCGGCGGCGTCATGGCCATTGCCCTGTACTATGGAAAGGAAAACGGCTATGAGGAACGGGATGCCGTTCTGGAGTATTTGAAGACCGTGGATGACCGGACGTACACCGTCCTTTGCTGCCAGTGGAGCAACCGGCGGGGAGAGCCGCCTTTGCCGGTTTTCATCTGGAAGGAACATTGAGGGACGGAGACCCTTCTGGAAAGACCATGCCGGGTGCTGCTTTCGCGGCACCCGGCATGGCTGTTTTTTCAAGAAGCGGTCACGCCTGACCGGGGACTTTGGGAAGCTGGGCAAAACTGGCAGCCAGCTCCTCATCCGTGGGAATGTAGTCACTCATCTGGCCGTTGTGGAACTTTTCATAGGCCATCATATCAAAATAGCCGGTGCCGGTCAGGCCGAAGACGATGGTCTTCTCCTCACCGGTCTCCTTGCATTTCAGGGCCTCGTCAATGGCCACCCGGATGGCGTGGCTGGATTCGGGAGCGGGGAGGATGCCCTCCACCCGGGCAAACTGCTCCGCTGCCTCAAACACCTTCGTCTGCTCCACGGAAACGGCTTCCATGTAGCCGTCGTGGTACAGCTGGGAGAGGATGGAGCTCATGCCGTGATACCGCAGGCCGCCGGCGTGATTGGGGGAGGGAATGAAGCCGCTGCCCAGGGTGTACATTTTGGCCAGGGGACACACCATGCCGGTGTCGCAGAAGTCGTAGGCAAACTTGCCCCGGGTGAAGCTGGGACAGGAGGCGGGCTCCACGGCGATGATGCGGTAGTCCTTCTCGCCCCGCAGCTTTTCGCCCATGAAGGGAGAGATGAGGCCGCCCAGGTTGCTGCCGCCGCCGGCGCAGCCGATGATGATGTCGGGGACGATGCCGTACTTGTCCAGAGCCGTTTTGGTCTCCAGGCCGATGACGCTCTGATGCAGCAGCACCTGGTTCAGCACGCTGCCCAGTACGTAGCGGTAGCCGGGCTGGCTGGTGGCGGCCTCCACCGCCTCGGAAATGGCACAGCCCAGAGAGCCGGTGGTACCGGGATGCTCCGCCAGGATCTTCTTGCCGATCTCCGTTTCCATGGAGGGAGAAGGGGTGACAGAGGCACCGTAGGTCCGCATGACTTCCCGGCGGAAGGGCTTTTGCTCGTAGGAGCACTTCACCATGTACACTTTGCAGTCCAGGCCCAGGTAGCTGCAAGCCATGGAGAGGGCAGTGCCCCACTGGCCGGCGCCGGTTTCGGTGGTGACGCCCTTGAGGCCCTGCTGCTTGGCGTAATAGGCCTGGGCGATGGCGCTGTTGAGCTTGTGGGAGCCGGAGGTGTTGTTGCCCTCAAATTTGTAATAGATCTTGGCCGGGGTCTGGAGCTTTTCCTCCAGGCAGTAGGCCCGCACCAAGGGGGAGGGACGGTACATTTTGTAAAAGTCCCGGATCTCCTGGGGAATGGGGATCTCCCGGGTGTCGTTGTCCAGCTCCTGGCGGATGAGTTCATCGCAAAATACGGGCCGCAGGTCCTCAAAGCCCATGGGTGCTCCGGTGCCGGGATTCAGCAGCGGCGCGGGCTTCACTTTCATGTCCGCCCGGACATTATACCAATTTTGGGGCATCTCATCTTCAGACAAATAAATCTTGTAAGGAATTTTTTCGGTGGTCATCATAGTTGCTCCTTTCGCATTCCGGGGGCCCGGCGGGGAAAGAGGCAAAGAAAAAAGACCTCCATCCCTCAAGGACCCATTCCAATGGTTCCTTTGGGACAAAAGTCTGAAAACTTCTGCGGTGCCACCCAAATTGACGATCACTCGTCCGCTCGGCGACGTGCCAACACACGTCTTTCCTTGGTAACGGGGGAAAAGCCCGTCGGTACTTACTGGGGAAAAGACCCGTTCAGTCCGCCCTCCGCAGTCCATTCCGCAAAGGCCTCTCTGCCGCCATCCCACCACCGGCGGCTCTCTGAAAGAGATTCGTTCTGCCTACTCGTCTGCGTCATCGGTTTCGTTCTTTTGAACTTGCCGCAAGTGTACTCTGGTAAAAATCATTTGTCAATGGCCGGGAGGCAAATTTTGCGGATATGATAAATTTGTGGAAAAAGTATCCAAGAAAAATTGTGAACTATGGAAAAGCGGGAAGAAGCTGTCTTCTTCCCGCCGGTGCGTTTACCGCTGATATTCGAATTCAAAGTCATACATGGACACGGTGTCGCCGTCCTGGATGCCCCGCTCCTCCAGCTGCTGGAACAGGCCGGATTCCCGCAGGGTCCGGTCAAAGTACATCCGGCTCTCGTAGTCGGAAAAGTTGATATTGCCCATGAGGCGCTGCAGCCAGGGACCCTCCACCAGCCAGGTGCCGTCGTCGGAGCGGCGGATGTCCAGCGGCGCGGAGGTATCCACCACCTCGGGGCGGGGCACATACTCCGGCTCATACACGGTGACGGGAGGCAGGGTGGACAGCATTTCCGCCACCTTGCCCACCAGCTGCCGGGTGCCCTGGTGGGCCGCCGCGGAGATCTCCAGCAGGGAATAGCCCTTGCCCTCCACGTGGGCACGGAGCCGTTCCAAATTCTCCGGGTCCTCCATGATGTCCACCTTGTTGGCTGCCACGATCTGGGGCCGCTCCGCCAGCTCCGGGCTGTACTGCTTCAGCTCCTCGCAGATGGCGTCGAAGTCCGCCACGGGGTCCCGGCCCTCGCTGCCGGACACATCCACCACGTGGACCAGCAGGCGGCAGCGGTCGATGTGCCGCAGGAAATCGTGGCCCAGGCCGGCGCCCTCACTGGCGCCCTCAATGATGCCGGGAATATCCGCCATGACGAAGGAGACACCCTCGTCCACCCACACCACGCCCAGGTTGGGGAACAGGGTGGTGAAGTGGTAGTTGGCGATCTTGGGCTGGGCCTTGGACACCACGCTCAAAAGGGTGGACTTGCCCACGTTGGGGAAGCCGATGAGGCCCACGTCCGCCAGCAGCTTCAGCTCCAGGATGACGTCATGGCTCTCGCCGGGCAGGCCCGCCTTGGCGAAGCGGGGCACCTGCCGGGTGGGGGTGGCGAAATGGATGTTGCCCCAGCCGCCCCGGCCGCCCTTGCACAGCACGAAAGGCTCCGGACCGCTCATGTCCTTGATGATCTCATTGGTCTCGGCGTCCCGCACCAGAGTGCCCCGGGGCACCCGGATGACGAGGTCCGCGCCGTCTTTGCCGGATTTGCGGGCGCTCTGGCCGTCCATGCCGTTGGGGGCCACGTATTTGCGCTTGTAGCGGAAATCCATCAAGGTGGACAGGTTGTCGTCCACCTGCAAAATGATGGAGCCGCCCCGGCCGCCGTCGCCGCCGTCGGGGCCGCCGGCCGCCACGTACTTTTCCCGGTGAAAGGCCACCACACCGTTGCCGCCGTTGCCGGCCTTTACGGTGATGCGGGCCTTGTCGATGAAAGAAGTTGCCATAAGGAACACACCTCCAAAACTTTTTTCTAGTATACCCGTAGAGGCGCACACATCCCAAAACACGCTCATGGCATATGCTCGGATGCGGACGCCTTACCGGAAAAAGAGCCCCGAACAATGCTGTTCGGGGCTCTCCAGTGACTGATTACTCAGCGACGTAAACAGAAGCCTGCTTACGATCCTTACCCAGGCGCTCGAAACGGAGCACACCGTCCACCTTGGCGAACAGGGTATCGTCAGTGCCGATACCAACGTTCACACCGGGATGGATGTGAGTGCCGCGCTGGCGGACCAGGATGTTGCCGGCCTTGACAAACTGACCATCAGCGCACTTGGGACCCAGGCGCTTGGACTCGGAGTCACGGCCGTTCTTGGTGGAGCCGCCGCCCTTCTTGTGGGCGAAGAACTGAAGACCAATACGAATCATGATACGGACCATCCTTTCTTTAGAATGATGGAGAGGAGTTATTCTTCCTCCAAAACTTCAATGTTGTCGGGGAACTCGTCGTGGAGCTCGGTAAAGTAGACCATCAGTCCCGTCAGAAGTGCCTGACAGGTGCTCTCCGCCGTGGGAGCCAGGCCCCCGGGGAGGCGGAGGGAGATGGACGTGTTGCTTTCCCGGACCTTCACAGATGCCGCCAGACCCAGCACGTCGTTGATGGTGGCCTCCACCAGGCGGATGGCGCTGGTGATGCCCGCGCAGACGATGTCCGCGCCCTCCTCGGCGTAGCCGCTGTGGCCCTGAGAGTCAAAACCGGTGATCCGGTCGCCCTCCATGCGGAATGTGATGGTGGTCATGCTCAGACAGAGATCTTGCCGATCTCAACCTTGGTGTAAGGCTGACGATGGCCCTGACGCTTGCGGTAACCCTTCTTGGCGTTGTACTTGAAGATGCGGATCTTCTTGCCCTTGCCGTTCTTGACGATCTTGGCCTCCACGGAAGCGCCCTCCACGACGGGAGTGCCGAAGGTGGCCTTGTCACCGTCCAGGATAGCCAGGACCTGGTCGAACTTGACGGTGTCGCCGGCTTCCTGGTCCAGCTTCTCGATGTAGACCACGTCGCCCTCAGCGACCTTGTACTGCTTGCCGCCGGTCACGATGATTGCGTTCATTGCTTGATTCAACTCCTTCATTTACGGGCTCGCTGTCGGGGGCGGCGCCTGGGCGCACTTGTAGACCCATTCAAAGCGGCTTATCAAGTATATCAATGCAAAAGGGATTTGTCAACGGTTTTTGGAAGAAAAATGCGGAAAAATCATATGTTCATCAGGAAAAGGGGGAGAGATCAGGGAGACGCTGGGTAGTGAGCCGGGTCAGGCCTGTTACGGTGATGGCAACTGTGCCGGCATTTTCCCAGCCTTCCGGCAGAAGGTCCCCGCGATATGCCTCCGGAGGGAAGACATAAAACCCAAAGAAATTGCCCCTGTCCTCTAAAGAGGACATCGTACAGTGATGGCTCGGGGGAAGCTGGATGCCATTTATCGTGGTGCACATAGCGGAGGAACATTCCAGGCTGTAAGACTGCTTATCTATCCGCTTATCATAACAGCCGGAGACCAGCCGTCCGCCGGATTGGGTGCAGATGCCCTCTGCCTGAAAGGTAAGTGCATATCCGCCCAAACTGTTGGCGGCCTCTTCCAGACTTTGCACCGTGATCCGGCAGCCGCTGCCGTCCTCATACAGGACCTTGCCCACAATTGGTCAGGTCCAGCTCCAGACTGTACGCGCCGGGGAGTTCCTCCTGGGTGACGGCGTAGTTCTGGTTCCAGAACTGATACCGCAGACCATACCGCCAGGTGCCGACAAAGCCATAATTATTCAGTATTATATAGATAATAGCCAATATAATGACTATTATGCCGCCGATCAGCGCCCAGCGGCGCTTGATGCGCTTCAAGTCCCGGGCTTGGGACACGCCGTAAATGACCTCCGTCACCTCCGCGTCCAGGGCTGATGCGATGCGCTCCAGGGTGTCCACATCCGGCAGGGCCTTTTCCGTCTCCCAGGCGGACACCGCCTGCCGGGTGACAAACAGCCGCTCCGCCAGCTGCTCCTGGGTCATGTTCCGCGCGGTCCGCAGATGCTTGATATGTTTGCCCACGGATGCCATGGCGCCAGCCTCCTTTCCTTGCCGGCCCCAGTGTACCACCGGGCGGTGAAAAAGTCACGCAAACAGCCTTTGCGGCGGGAATGCTCAGGTAGCAAATCCGGCGTACTGCGTCATGTACAGCTGGTAATACTTTCCCTGCTTTTGCAGCAGCTCCCCGTGAGTTCCCTGCTCCACGATCTGTCCCTGGTCCATGACCACGATAAGGTCGGCGTCCCGGATGGTGGACAGTCGGTGGGCAATGATGATGCTGGTGCGGTTTTTCATCACCAGGCGCATGGCGTCCTGGATGGCCATCTCCGTCCTGGTATCCACGTTGGAGGTCGCCTCGTCCAGGATCAGGATGCGGGGGTCCGCAATGAATGCTCTGGCGATGGCCAGCAGCTGCCGCTGGCCCTGGCTGATGCTGGTGCCGCCGCCGGTCAGGACCGTGTCCCAGCCCTGGGGCAGCAGGCGCAGCAGCTCCTGACAGCGGCTCATTTCCACGGCGGTGTCCAGCTGGGACTGGCTGGCGTCGGGATTTCCGTAGGTCAGGTTGTTCCGGACCGTATCGGAAAACAAAACGGTGTCCTGCAATACAATGGCGATCTCCTTTCGCAGGCCGCCCCGGGCGATGCCCTGAATGTTCTGGGTGCCGATCCGGATCTCACCGCTGTCCGGATCATAGAACCGCATCAGCAGGTTGACCACGGTGGTCTTTCCGCTGCCGGTGGCGCCCACAAGGGCCACTTTCTTTCCCGACGGCACCTCCAGGCTGAAATCCCGCAGCACGGGATGGCCCGGCTGGTAGGAAAACGTCACGTGCCGGAAGGAGACTGCCGCGCCTTCCTCCGCTGCCGGGGCGTCGCCGCTCTTGTCCTCGTCGGCTTCATCCAGAAGGGTGAACACCCGCTCGGCGCCGGCAATGGCGGTCTGCACCTGGCCGTAGATCTGGGCGATCTCGTTGATGGGGCGGCTGAACTGCTTGGCGTATACGATGAACGCGGAGATCACGCCCACGGAGATCATGCCCCGGACGGCGAACCAGCCGCCGAACACGGCGATGATGACAAAGCCGATGTTGCCGATACAGTTCATGACGGGCCCCATGACGCCGCTGAAAATATCCGTCCGGATGCCCGCTTTCGTCAGTGCGTCCGAGGTGGCGCAGAACTCGTCTGTGGTCTGCTCCTGGTGGTTATAAGCCACCACCGTCCGGTAACCGGAGACCATTTCCTCCACTGCACCGTTCAGCGCGCCCAGGAGCTGCTGGCGGCGGCGGGCAAATTTCCGCACCTTTTGGGACAGAAATTTGGTGGCGCCGACGGTCAGCAACACGGTGACGCAGCTCAACAGCGCCAGCTGCCAGCAGTACCAGAGCATCATGGCAACGGTGCCGCACACCATCAAGATGCCGGAGAACAGGGAGGGCAGGGACTGGGACACCGTGGTGGAGATGTTTTCAATGTCGTTGATCATGCGGCTCATGAGATCTCCGTGGGAGTGGGTGTCCAGATATCCCACAGGCAGCTCCACGATCTTGCCGAACAGTTCCTCCCGCATCCGTTTGACGATGCTCTGGCTCAGGCGGGCGCCGATCCGCCCCTGTACCAGCTGGCTGGCACTGTACAGGAAATAAGATGCCAGCATCCACAGAAGGACAGGGGCCAGCGGTCCGGGCCGCGCTCCGGCGATGACATCGATGGCCCGGCTCTGCAGGCTGGGCGCGTAGACACCGCAGGCGGTGCCCAGCGCCACAGCGGCCAGCATCCCGGCCACCAGCTTTTTCTCCCGGGCAAAATAAGACGATACCCGCCGCAGGGTATCCGCGGCGTTTTCCGCGTGCTCCACCTCTGCGAAACGGGTGGCTCGGTTGTTCATACCGGGAATGTTGCGTTCCACCAGCTTGGCGTCAGCCATTGTCGGTCCCCTCCTCTCCGATCTGGGAACAGTAGATATCCTGATACGTCTTGCAGGATCGGAGCAGCACGTCATGTGTGCCGCAGGCTTCTACCTGCCCGTCCCGCAGGACAACGATGCGGTCTGCCTGCCGCACGGAGGCGATGCGCTGGGCGACGATGAGCTTTGTGGCCTCCGGCCTGGCCGCGTTCAGTGCTCCGTACAGGTCCGCCTCCGTTTTCAGGTCCAGGGCACTGGTGGAATCGTCGAAAATGAGGATCTCAGCGGGCTTCAGCACGGCTCTGGCAATGGAGAGGCGCTGCTTCTGCCCGCCGGAGAGGCTGTTGCCCTGCTCGGCCACCAAGGTGTCGTATCCCTCCGGCGCGGCGGAGATGAAGCCGTCCGCCTGGGCGGCCTTTGCCGCGGCACGCAGCGCCTCCTCTGATGCGCCGGGGTCTCCCCAGGCGATGTTCTCCCGGATGGAGCGGCTGAAGAGCTCGCTTTTCTGCGCCGCCACGGCGACCCTGTCCCGCAGTGCCTTCTGACGCCATTCCCGCACATCCACGCCGTCCACCAGCACCGACCCCGCCGTTACGTCGTAAAAGCGTGGGATCAGGCCCACCAGGGCGGATTTTCCGCAGCCGGTGGCGCCCATGATGGCCACGGTCTCCCCCGGCCGGATAGTGAGGTTAATGTGGCGCAGCACGGTCCGCCCGGTGCCGGGAAAGCCAAAGGAGACATCCCGGAACGCAATGCTGCCGCGCCTTTTTGCTGTTTCTCCCGCAAAGCTGCCGTCCGCCAGCTCCGGTTGGCTGTCCAGGACCTCCCGCACCCGCTTCCAGGAGGCGATGCCTTTGGAGATGGTCTGAAACAGCATGACCAGATTCAAGATCCCGTTCAGCATCTGGGTGGTGTAGGTAATGGCCGCCATGATGGTGCCCGGTGTCGTCGTGCCGGCCGTCACCTGATAGGAGCCCGACAGCACCAGCAGCGCTACTACGATATACATCAGCGCGTTCATCACGGGGTTCATAAAGGCGAAGATCATCAGCACATGGAGCTGTGTCCCCACCAGGGCGTCATTTGCCTTTCCGAAGCGCAGCTTTTCATAGCCCTCCCGCACGCAGGCCTTGATGACCCGGATGCCGGACACATCCTCCTGCAAAATGCTGTTGATACGGTCCAGCTGCTCCTGAAGCCGCAGCAGCTGAGGCCCGGCCTTGTACAGGCAAAGGCCCATGCAGCCGGCGAGCAAGGGGAACGCGCATAAAAGCATCCATCCAAACTGCCGGTTCAGGCGGAACATGCAAAAAATGCTGCCGCCCATCAGCATGGTGGTACGGATCATGCCCCGGACGAACTGCGCCACAAGGTTTTGCACCTGGGTAATGTCATTGGTGACCCGGGTGACCAGAGACCCTGTTCCGAAGCGGTCCATCTGCGGAAAGGAAAAGGTCATGATCCGCCGGAAGCAGTCTTTTCGAATCTCATTGCCGATGTTCTGGCTGGTCAGATGTACAAACATATTGTTCAGAGCGCCGCATGCTCCGCCGAATAAAACCAGCAGGATCATAATGAGCCCCAGTCTCACGATCAGCTCCAGCCCGCCCGCGCCGGAGGCGTCCAGCTTCAGTACGCCGTCGTCCACGATCTGGCGCATCAGTCCCGGCTGGAGCAGGTCCATGGAGACCTCTCCCACCATGAACAAGGCGGCGGGAATGGCGAAGTACAGGTATTTTTTCGCATAGTTCCACATATTGCATCTCCTGATTCTGAGATAAAAAAAGACGTGTGGCGCAACTGGATTTACGCAGTTCTGCCACACGTCTTTTTGTATAAAGAAAACCACTCGCTAAGCGAGTGGTTCAAAAGAGCTTAAGCGATGAATAAGAATCCCTGTTACAATCAAGTGTGCGGTCTGCCAAC
>SFDT01000034.1 GCA_004558115.1 Clostridiales bacterium
GGTTGTCAGACTATTCTGTGCCCCCTTAAGGGGGCGGCCACAAGAGATAGGCCCTTATAGGGCCTGTTCAAACCACCGGTTCAACCGGTGGTTTTGATTCGTAAATGGGGAACTGCTGGCAAAGGGCGTTGACTTCTGCGCGGACCTGCTCGGCGTTGGCGTCGAAATCCTCGGCGATCAGCTTCATCCACTGGGCGATCTTCACCATTTCGGGCTCCTTGAAGCCGCGGGAGGTGACAGCGGGAGTGCCCACCCGGATGCCGCTGGTGACGAAAGGCTTTTCCGGATCGTTGGGAATGGCGTTTTTGTTGACAGTGATCTGGACCTCGTCCAGCCGGTGTTCAAACTCCTTGCCGGTAATGTGGAAATTCCGTACATCCACCAGCATCAGGTGGTTGTCCGTGCCGCCGGACACCAGGCGGAAGCCGCTTTTCACCAACTCCTCCGCCAGGACCTTGGCGTTTTTCACGATCTGCTCCGCATAGGTCTTGAATTCCGGCTTCAGCGCCTCGCCGAAGCACACGGCCTTGGCGGCGATGATATGCTCCAGCGGGCCGCCCTGGGTACCGGGGAACACAGCGGAGTTGATCTTCTTGTAAATGGCCTCGTCGTTGCAGAGGATCAGGCCGCCCCGGGGACCGCGAAGGGTCTTGTGAGTGGTGGTGGTCACCACATCGGCGTAGGGGATGGGGGAGGGATGGACACCGGCGGCCACCAGGCCGGCGATGTGGGCCATGTCCACCATGAGATAGGCGCCCACAGCGTCAGCGACCTCCCGGAATTTGGCAAAGTCGATGACGCGGGGATAGGCGGAGGCACCGGCTACGATGAGCTTGGGCCTGCATTCCTTGGCAACGTCCATCAGCTTGTCATAGTCGATCATTTCCGTCTCGTCATCCAGACCATAGGGGACCACATGGAAGTACTTGCCGGAGATGTTCACGGGACTGCCGTGGCTGAGATGGCCGCCGTGGGCCAGATTCATGCCCAGCACCGTGTCACCGGGCTGGAGCAGGGCAAAGAACACCGCCAGGTTGGCGTTGGCACCGGAATGTGGCTGGACGTTGGCGTAATTGCAGCCGAACAGCTGGCAGGCCCGCTTGCGGGCAATCTCCTCCGTCACATCCACAGCGTAGCAGCCGCCGTAGTAGCGCTTGCCGGGGTAACCCTCGGCGTACTTGTTGGTCAGGCAGGTGCCCATAGCCAGCATGACGGCGGGACTGACGATGTTCTCAGAGGCAATGAGTTCGATGTTGCGGTGCTCACGGGCAAATTCCTCCTGAATGGAAGCGCCTACTTCGGGATCGTACTGGGAAATGAAGTCCATGTTTTTCTGCACCATGGGGCAGTCCTCCTTTGATATTGAATAGATGGCTTTTATTGTATGCGATTTTGGGCGGTCTGGCAAGTAAATTCTGCTAATGGCAGGTATTACCCCAGCCTTGCCGGGGTGCCGTCCTCGTACAATCCCACCTCTGTCAGCACCCAGGGAATGGGGTAATCGTGGGGCTCCAGGGGAATTTCCTCCCGGATGAGCTTTTCCCGGCACAGCAGCACCGTTCCGCCCCGGTAATTGGAGAGAAAGCGGTCGTAGTAGCCGCCGCCCTGGCCCAGCCGCTGGCCCAGGTGGTTGCAGGTAAGGCAGGGAAGGATAGCCAGGTCCACATCATCCGGGTCCGTCAGGGGAGCGGTCATTGGCGGCTCCAGGATGCCGTAAGCGCCGGGGACCAGCTCCTCGAAAGAGCGGATCTGCCGCAGCTCCATAACGCCGGGGCCGGTGCAGCGGGGAACGCTGAGCCGCTTTCCCGCAGCCAGGGCGTCCGCCAGGATGGGGCGGGTGTCGATCTCCCGGGCGGTGCCTACGAAACAAAATACCGCCGACGCGGCCTGGTATTCCGGCATGGCCATCAGGTGGGCGCAGATGGCACGGCTGCTGGCCGCTTTATATTTTTCCGGCAGCTGCCGCTCCAGTGTCCGCATGGTCCGGCGCAGCCGCTGCTTTTCCTCTTGTTTGGTCATGGAAGGGGGTCCTCCTCTTTTTCAGTATGGGCGGCGCCGAAGGAAATGGCGCCTGCGCCGTATTTGCCCCGAATGCGGTCCATGGCAGCCTCCAGCTTTTCCTGCCGCTCCTTCCGCGGCGCGGCAGCGGCGCCGAACAGGTCCACCTGTTCGTAGGCCTTGCCCTCCTGGACCAGGTGGATGGCCGTGACGGTCAGAGCCCGGATGGGGGAGGGGGGCTTCCACAAAAGGGCTGTCAGGTCCATGGCGGCCTGGGAGATGTCCCGGATGAGATGGGTGGGGGCGGGCAGCTGGGTCTGCCGGGAGCGGTCGTGGAACTCCGGGTCCCGGACCGTTACCTGGATGCCCCCGGCGTACAGTCCATAGTGCCGCAGCCGGGTGGCCACGGAGTCCGCCAGCACGGCGATGCCGCCTTTCACCTGCTCCGGCGTGGTGAGGTTTTTGGGAAAGGTGGTGCCGTTGCCCACGGATTTTACCGGCTCCGCTTCGTAACGGGAGCGGACCGGCTCCCGGTCCAGGCCGTTGGCGTATTCATACAGCTGAACGCCCAGCTTTCCCATGACAGCCTCCAGCATCTCCACCCGGCAGGCGGCCAGCTGGCCGATGGTCTCCACGCCGTACTGCCGCAGCAGCTTCCGGGCGGCGGAACCTACGAACAGCAGGTCCCCCACCGGCAGGGGCCACACCAGCTTTTTCCAGTTTTCCCGGGAGATGACAGTGGTGGCGTCGGGCTTTTGATAGTCGCTGCCCAGTTTGGCGAATACCTTGTTGAAGCTGACGCCCACGGACAGCGTCAGGCCCAGTTCCTGCTTCATCCGCTGGCGCAGAGTGTTTGCCAGAGCTTTGGCGTCGCCGCCGAACAAATGCAGAGAGCCGGTGACATCCAGCCAGCTCTCGTCAATGCCGAAGGGCTCCACCAGGTCAGTGTATTCCTCGTAGATGGCGTTGACCCTCCGGGAGTATTCCCGGTACAGGTCGTGGTGGGGCGGCAGCAGCACCAGGGCGGGGCATTTCTTTTTGGCCTGCCAGATGGTCTCCGCCGTCTGGACGCCGCAGCGTTTGGCTGGTTCATTCTTGGCCAGGATGATGCCGTGGCGGGAGGTGGGGTCTCCGCAGACGGCTGTGGGGATATCCCGCAGGTCCGGGTGGCTCAGCAGCTCCACGGAGGCGTAAAAACAGTTGAGGTCGCAGTGGAGAATGATACGGTCCATGGCGCCGCCCTCCTTTCTGCTTCCATGATAGCACATCTGTTCGGGTTTGAAAAGAGAAAAGGCGGCGTGCTTTCACACGCCGCCTTTTGGAAAATATGATCGATCATTAAAGAATGCCCATGAGCACCAGGGCCAGCACCACAAAGGTGGCCAGCAGAGCCAGGGAGAACAGCAGGAAGCCGGCGCCCATCTTTCGGGCGGACTGCTGGGGAGCATGAGACTCCGGCACCAGGCGGGCCTTTCGCAAAGCGGTGACAACAGGCTTGTACAGCAGCAGAATCAGAGCCATGTTCAGCCCGCCCTTGACCACGTTGAAAGGCAGGAATACGGTGGGCAGCATGGAAGCCACCACATTGCGGGGGATACCCATATAGATGGGGGTGATGAGATAGTTCCACAGCAGCATGACCGCCGTCAAGGCAATGACGCCCAGAGCCAGACCGATCACGGCACCTTTTTTGGTGTGCAGATGTTTGTAGACAAAAGCGGCGGTGCAGCAGAACGCGCAGGTGGCCAGCACATTCATGATCAGGCCGATGATGCCGGTGTCACTGACAGTGAACATTTCCACAGCGGCTACTACAATGGAAATAATAGCTGCAGCCAGGGGGCCGAACAGAAAGCCGCCGATACAGATGACAGTGTCCTTCAAATCCAGCTGTAAAAAGCCGGAAACCTGAGGCAGAGTCTTGCTGAGGACCATGACCACATAGGCGATAGCAGTCAGCATAGCCAGGGAGACCCAGGTCCGCAGGCCCATGCGGGAACGAGTGGCGGGGACGGCGTTGACATTGGAATTGGACATAAAAAATACACTCCTTTGTTTGTTTGAAAACACCCTGGACGCTTTGACTTCTCCAAGGTGAACAAACAACAAAGAAGCGCATGCAAAACATGCGCGGCTCTGCCGCACTCATCTTCTTCCATCCAGACTATACTGTTGGTCCCGGAGTTTCACCGGGTCGGCGGATATCTTGCGATATCCGGTCGCGGACTTTACCGCCAGTGGGGAATCACACCCCGCCCTGAAGACAAAGTATTCAGTTGCTTTCTGTGGGATAGTATACGGCAGGACGCGGGAAAATGCAACCCCCAATTTACAAATATCCGCTCTTTACAAAAGCGAACGAATGTTCTATACTGGAAACGATCTCACCAGAAAAGGAGGCGGCGCCATGGGGGCCCGGCAGGAATCCTGCTGCTTCACCGGCCACCGGCCGGGCAAGCTGCCCTGGAAATATAACGAGGGAGACGTCCGGTGCCTGGCACTGAAAAGGCGGATGACGGACGCGGTGGAGACCGCTTATGAGGAGGGCTACCGTCACTTCCTCTGCGGCATGGCCATGGGCTGCGACCTGTATTTTTGTGAATGCGTGCTGGCCCTGCGGGAACGGCACCCGGACGTGACGGTGGAGGCGGCCATTCCCTGTCCCACCCAGGCGGACCGGTGGCCCGCCGCCCAGCGGGAGCGGTATAGGCGGCTGGTGGCGGCCTGCGACTTTGAGACTCTGGTCTCTCAACAGTACACCTCCACCTGCATGCAGCGGCGGGACCGTTATATGGTGGACCATACCTCGCTGCTCATTGCCGCCTTCGACGGCTCCGCCGGCGGTACCCGGTACACGGTGGAATACGCCATGAGGCAGGGGCTGGACATTGTGGACCTGCCTATCGTCACGGGAAATTTTACGGGATTTTAACGAAAAGCCGCTTGTGCCTTTTCTTTTGGCTGGGTATGCTGAAAGGAGAAAGGCGGTGGAGCGGTGAACGTCATGGGACAGATCCGAAAGCTGGAGAAGATCGGCTTTTCCGGCCACATGCTGGACCGGGCCGTGGCCCTGGCCGGCTCCCGGCGGCTGGTGTACGACGCGCTGTGCCGAGCGGTGGAGGAGCGGGCCCTGACACCGGCGGAGGCGCTCAGGACCGTGGAGCAGGAGCTGCCTGAATTGTGAAAGGGACTTGCATCCAAAGGAAAATGGTGGTATGCTGTTTCCAGTCAACTGAATCAATCGTGAGCTGGGGAGCTTGTAGCACAGGCTGAGAGGAAGTTGTGGAACTTCGACCCTTGTACCTGAGGTGGATAATGCCAACGTAGGGAGTCATCATGATATGGATATCCATAGACACTGAAACGCCCTCCCGGCATCCCGGGAGGGCGCTTTTGCGCTGGTGCACTCATGATTGCAAAGAAAAAAGGAGGAATGTATCAATGAGTTGGCTGGTCAATGGAGAAGGCGGTCTGACCACCGCCGGGTATGTGGTGAGCGTGGTGCTGATGCTGGTGTGCCTTGGGTTGGGACTGGCCCTGGCGGACCGGGATGGAAAGAAGCGGGGCTTCGCCTCCCGGCAGCTGGCCTACTGTGCCATGGCGGTGGCCCTGGCCTACGTAACGAGCTTTATCAAGCTGTTCAAGCTGCCCTACGGCGGTTCCGTCACGCTGATGAGTATGCTGTTCATCGTGCTGGTGGCCAACTGGTACGGCGTCAAGACCGGCATGTTGGTGGGCTTCGCCTACGGCCTGCTGCAATTTTTGCAGGAGCCTTACGTGCTCAGCGTGTTTCAGGTGTGCTGCGACTACGTGCTGGCCTTCGCGGCCCTGGGCCTGGCGGGCCTGTTCCGGAACAAGGAGAAAGGCGGCCTGCTGGCGGGGTATATTGTGGCGGTGCTGGCCCGGGGCTTTTTCCATTCGCTGGGCGGCTACCTGTACTGGATGGACTACATGCCGGAGAATTTCCCTCAGAGTTTGGCGGCGCTGTATCCCATCATCTACAATTACAGCTACCTGCTGGCGGAGGGCGTCATCACCGTCATTGTGCTGAAAGTGCCCGCGGTGGAAAAGGCGCTGGAGCGTGTCCGCAAGAGCGCGGTACAGTGAAAAACAGCCCCGGACGGTTTTCGTCCGGGGCTGTCCAGTTTGCAAAAAAGAATGGGAGCGTGGGATAACGGGAAGGAAGATAGTTACGAAAGAAACCCAGGAGGGGTGTCTTTCGTTTTGAATTATAAGTTTTTCAGAACTTTTGAAGTTCTGAAAAACTTGCTTCAGGCTGCCGAAAAGATTTTTTCGACAGCCTGAACAGCCCCGGATGGTTTTCGTCCGGGGCTGTCCTTATTTTTTCTGTTTTCCGCAGCTGGCGCAGCAGCCGTCACAGCTGCCGCAGCAGCCGCCCTTGTTCCGGATGCAGGACCGCAGGGCCAGTACCAGCCAGGCGCCGAGGCCGGCCAAAATCAAAAGCTCCATAGGCGCCTCCTTACACCAGCAGCAATGCGGCGCGGTACACCAGGAAAGACACCACCCAGGCCACGGCGCACTGGCTGAGGGCCACACCGGCGGCCTTCCAGCCGGAGCCCAACTCCCGTTTCACCGCGGAGATGGCGGCCACGCAGGGGGTATACAGCAGGGTGAACACCAGGAAGCTGGCGGCGGTGACAGTGGTGAACAGGCTCCCCAGAGCCTCCACGGTCACATCGGTGCCGGCGCCGGTGAGGATGCCCAGGGTGGAGATGACGGACTCCTTGGCGATGAAGCCGGTGATGAGGGCGGTGGAAACACGCCAGTCGCCGAAGCCCAGAGGGGCGAACAGCGGCGCCAGAACGGTGCCCACGGTGGCCAGCAGGCTGTTGGCGCTGTCCGTCACCAGGTTCAGCCGTGTGTCGAAGGTCTGGAGGAACCAGACGATGATGGTGGCCACAAAAATGATGGTGAAGGCCCGGGTCAGGAAATCCTTGGCCTTGTCCCAGCACAGCTGCCACACGCTCTTGGCGGAGGGGAAGCGGTAGTTGGGCAGTTCCATGACGAAGGGCACGGGATTGCCCCGGAAAGCCGTGGCGCCCAGCAGCTTGGCGGCAATGATGCCCACCAGGATGCCGGTAAGGTACAGAGCGATCATCACCAGCGCCGCGTACCGGGGGAAGAAGGCGGCGGTAAAGACGCCGTAAATGGGGATCTTGGCGGAGCAGCTCATGAAGGGCGTCAGCAAAATGGTCATGCGGCGGTCCCGCTCCGAGGCCAGGGTCCGGGTGGACATGATGGCGGGGACGGAGCAGCCGAAGCCGATGAGCATGGGCACGATGCTGCGGCCGGACAGGCCGATCTTCCGCAGCAGCTGGTCCATGACGAAGGCCACCCGGGCCATGTAGCCGGTGTCCTCCAGAATAGACAGGAAAAAGAACAGCACCACGATGATGGGCAGGAAGCTCAGCACGCTGCCCACACCGGCGAACACGCCGTCGATGACCAGACTGTGGACCACCGGGTTCAGTCCGTAGGCCGTCAGGCCCGCGTCCACCGCGGCAGTCAGGGAATCGATGCCGGCCGCCAGCAGGTCCGACAAAAAGGCGCCGATGACATTGAAGGTCAGATAGAAGATGGCCAGCATAATGCCGAAGAACAGGGGCAGGGCCAGGTACTTGTTGGTGACCACCCGGTCGATGGCCTCGCTGCGGGCCCGCTCTTTGGACTCCCGGCATTTGACCACCGTTTTTTCACAGACGTTCTCGATAAAATTGTACCGCATGTCCGCCAGGGCGGCGTTGCGGTCCATGCCGCACTCGCTCTCCATCTCCTGGACGCTGTGCTCCAGGAGCTCCAGCTCGTTCTGATCCAGCTCCAGCCGGGTGCGGATGTCCTCGTCTTCCTCAATGAGCTTGGTGGCGGCGAAGCGCACCGGCAGCCGGGCGGCCTCGGCGTGGTCCTCGATCTGATGGACCACCGCGTGGATGCAGCGGTGGACGGGACCGGGAGAGCAGAAGTCGTATACCGCTGGGTAGACCCGGTTTTTGGCGGTGAGGACGGCGATCTTCACCAACTCGTCCACACCTTCGTTCTTCACGGCGGAGATGGGCACCACCGGGATGCCCAGGGCCCGGCTCATGCCCTGGATGTCGATGGTGCCGCCGTTGGCGGTCACCTCATCCATCATGTTCAGGGCCAGCACCATGGGAATGCGCATCTCCATGAGCTGCAAGGTCAGATACAGGTTCCGCTCAATGTTGGTGGCGTCCACGATGTTGATAAGGCCGTCGGAATGCTGGTTCAAAATGAAATCCCGGGTGACGATCTCCTCCGGGGTGTAAGGGCGGATGGAGTAGATGCCGGGCAGGTCCACCACGGTGCAGTCCTTCTGCCCCCGGATCTCACCGGACTTCTGGTCCACGGTGACGCCGGGGAAGTTGCCCACGTGCTGGTTGGAGCCGGTGAGCTGGTTAAAGAGGGTGGTCTTGCCGCAGTTTTGGTTGCCGGCCAGTGCGAAGATCATGCCTGCTTCACCTCCACCTGGATGTTCCGGGCGTCCTCCTTCCGCAGGGACAGGGCGTAGCCCCGCACCCGCAGCTCGATGGGGTCTCCCAAGGGCGCGATTTTTTCCACCCGGACGGTGGTCTTGGGGATGAGCCCCATATCCAGCAGCCGCAGCCGCAGCGCGCCGGCGCCGCCCACGGCGGTGATGACAGCCTCCTGTCCCAGAGGCAGCAGATCCAAAGTCATATGTATCCCTCCAAAAAGTTAGCCTTTTCTAACTACGGAAAGTTTACCACGACTAACTTTCTCCGTCAAATAGAAAACTGCAAAAAAAGCGGGAAAACTTTTCTTGTGGATTTGTATAAGACGCAGAGAACGCGCCTTGCCGCAGGCGCGGCAGTGTGGTAAACTGGACCTGAGGTGATTATATGCTGACATTCAACCATTTTAACTTTAATGTTTCCGACCTGGACAAGTCCCTTCAGTTTTACAAAGATGCCCTGGGCCTGGAGCCGGTGCGCCGGACGGAGGCGGAGGACGGCAGCTTCGTCATTGTATTCCTGGGCGACGGGCAGACGGACTTCCGCCTGGAGCTGACATGGCTGCGGGACCATCCCCAGAAGTATGACCTGGGGGAATGCGAGTTCCACCTGGCCCTGCGGGCGGACGATTACGAGGCGGCCCATCAGCGCCATGAGGAGATGGGCTGCATCTGCTTTGAAAATCCCAAGATGGGCATTTACTTCATTTCCGACCCCGACGGCTACTGGATCGAGATCATCCCTACAAGATAAAATCGGAAATAAAGAGGCACGCCGCGGAACTTCCGCGGCGTGCTGTTTTTGTCTGCCGTCAGCTGACAGGGAACTCCTGGCCGTCGATGATGACGGCGGTGATATCCGAGAGGTCGATGGGCTGGTCGAACACGTTCCCTACCGTGATGACCGTCACAAAGAGGCCCG
Source organism: Clostridiales bacterium (assembly GCA_004558115.1). Lineage (GTDB taxonomy): Bacteria > Bacillota > Clostridia > Oscillospirales > Oscillospiraceae > Oscillibacter. The sequence continues at coordinate 9,429 of SFDT01000034.1, forward strand.
CCTCATTGGGGACGGGAGAGGAGCCGCTCCCGACGCCCCAGTGCAGAGGCTGGTCCGTCAGAGAACCGTCCCGGCGGCGGAGCTGGACGCCCCAGTCCCTTGGGATGAGATTAAAATTGAGCGTTTCCCCCTCCGGCACATCTTCTGTGGCGGTAAAGTCCGCTGACCAGGACAGGGGGGAGAGCCGAAGGCCCGTCAGGGTCAGCCTGGGGTCAAACAGCTCCGCGTCTCCCACCCAGTAAAGGGAGAGGTCCTCATATTGCAGCGTCCAGGACTGTTCCCACTTTCCCGCCACCACGGCGTCGAAATCCGGCACCAGATAAGCCGTCAGCATCTGGTCCCCGTGCTCCCCGTCATAGGTCACCACCTTGCTGCCGTCTGTTTTCACGCTGACGGTGAACCCCTCGGAATACGCGATGGCTGACTTCTCCGGGGCTAGGGCGGCCAGGTCCGCCTCCGTAATATCCCAGCGCACCGTCCCGTCCGGGTCGATGATGGTGGTGTACGGTTTTCCCGCCTCACCGGCCAGCTGCACGATTTCGTCCTCCGTGTACCGGTGGGGCGTGCCGTAATTTTCAACGGTCACCGTGACGGTCTGGCCGTTCAGGTCTTCCTGCCCGTATAGCTTTACAGTCAGCAGGTAGATGATGGACCGGTCCGTCCGCTCCAGGACCTTCTCGCTCCAGCTGTATCCGTCGGCGCCGTCAAAGGACACATTGAACGTGTCGAACTCCAGGTATTCGCTGGCTGGCACCTCCTCCGGAAAATCGAACCGCAGCTTGATATAGAGACAGGCCGGGTCTCCCAGCGTTTGCAGCACGGTCATGCGGACATCCTGGTCCTCCGCTGTCTGCTCCACCGCCTGAACGGCGGGGCGCAGCCGCTGGGCCTGACCTTGGCTGACCTGCAGCGTGCTGGCAATCTGCGCATCCAGCTCCGGAGGCTCCGGCGCTGGTTCCGGATTCGGCGCGGGGGCGGGCTTCTCCGTGTGGACAGGAGGCGTCTCCGCTTCCGGCGCGGGTGCCGGCTCCGATACTTGCTCCTCGGCGGGCTTCCGGATGCCCAGGGCTGCGGAGAGCCGGCCCGCGGTGACATAGTCCGCCGCGGTGACGGCACTGACGGACAGGGCGCAGATAACGGCGGCAATCAGAAAGCACCGGAGGGGAGTGCGCCTTTTGACAGGCTGCCCGGCCTGCTCGCCGATGCGGGAAAGGGTGCGGACCTTGACGGCCTCCAGGTTGAACGGGGGCTGCCGGTCCAGAAGGGCATCCAGCTCCTGTTCGGTGGGGATACGGTTTTCAGTCACAGCAGACACCCCTTTCCAGTAAAAGTTGTTTCAGTCTTTTCCGGCCCCGGTGGAGCCGTACCCGCAGCGTGGAGGCATTCTGCCCCGTGACGGCGGCGATCTCCTCCACAGTCTGTTCCAAATAGTAAAACCGGATGAATAGCGCCCGGTCCTCCGGGGCCATGGCGTTGATGGCGTGCCGCAGGGCGGCGGTCTGCTCCGCCGTTTCTGCCTGCTGCTCGGGCAGGGGAGCGTTATCCACCAGCTCCCGGTCCTCCGGAAGCGCCTCCGCCGGATGGAACTGCCGCAGCTTTTGCCGGGCGGCATTTCTGGCAATGGCCGCCAGATAGGGCTTCACCTCGCCCTCCAGATGCTCCCGGTTATTCCACAGGCTGACGAATACATCGGAAAGCGCTTCCTCCATATCCTCGGCGGGCAGTGTGCGGTTCAGATAAGCCGCGATGATTTTGGCCGCGTAGGCCGCGTACCGGTCCATGGCTTCTTCCAGGGCCGCGGGGTCTCCCAGGCGCAGCCTGGCTGAGAGATCGTCTTTCACAGGGCACCTTCTCTCTGCGTGTTTTCTTCAGCGTTCACTTCCCTATATGCGCGGCGGAAGCCTGCCGTTTCACTTGCCCGCAAAAAAAATCCGCCGCAGAACAAACTGTCCTGCGGCGGATGAAGCGGTTTACCATACCAGGGGAGCGAAATAATCCTCCACGGTCTCGGCCCGCCGGATGAGTTCCACGCTGCCGTCCTGGCGGAGCAGCAGCTCGGCGGAGCGGAGCTTGCCGTTGTAATTGTAGCCCATGGAATGGCCGTGGGCGCCGGCATCGTGGATGACCAGCAGGTCCCCCATGTCGATCTTGGGCAGCATCCGGTCCACGGCGAACTTGTCGTTGTTCTCGCACAGGCTGCCCACCACGTCGTACTTGTGGTCGCAGGGGGCGTCCTCCTTGCCCATGACGGTGATGTGGTGATAGGAGCCGTACATGGCGGGGCGCATCAGGTTGCAGGCGCAGGCGTCCACGCCGATGTACTCCTTGTAAATGTGCTTTTCATGGATGGCCCGGGTGACCAGGTGGCCGTAGGGGGCCAGCATGAACCGGCCCAGCTCCGTGTACAGGGACACATCGCCCATGCCGGCGGGCACCAGGATCTCCTCATAGGCCTTCCGGACGCCCTCGCCGATGACGGCAATGTCGTTGGCGGGCTGCTCGGGGCGGTAGGGGATGCCCACGCCGCCGGAGAGGTTGATAAAGGTGATGTGGACGCCGGTCTCCCGCTTCAGCTCCACCGCCAGCTGGAACAGGATGCGGGCCAGGGCGGGATAATACTCGTTGGAAAGGGTGTTGGAGGCCAGGAAGGAGTGGATACCGAACTCCTTGGCGCCCAGCTGGGACAGCCGCCGGAAGGCCTCGGCCATCTGCTCGTGGGTCATGCCGTACTTGGCGTCGCCGGGGTTGTCCATCACCTGGAAGCCCTCCCGGGTCTCGCCCAGAGTGAACATGCCGCCGGGATTGAAGCGGCAGCAGATCTTTTCCGGCACATGGCCCACAGAATCCACCAGAAAGTCCACCATGGTCAGGTCGTCCAGGTTGATGATGGCGCCCAGCTCGTCCGCCAGGCGGAACTCCCCGGCGGGGGTGTCGTTGGAGGAGAACATGATGTGCTCCCCGGTGACGCCGCACCGCTGGGCCATCAAAAGCTCTGTCATGGAAGAGCAGTCGCAGCCGCAGCCCTCCTCTTTCAAAATTTTCAAAATGGCGGGGGTGGGGGTGGCCTTCACGGCGAAATACTCCCGGTAGCCGGGGTTCCAGGCAAAGGCGGCTCTCAGGCGGCGGGCGTTTTCCCGGATGCCTGCTTCATCGTAAATATGAAACGGCGTGGGATAGTGGGCGGCGATGGCCTCCAGCTGCTCCTTGGTGACAAACGGTTTTTTCATGGACAAGACCTCGATCCTACACTGCGGCCGCGGCGGCGGGCCGGCACGAATATTTCTTATTCTACGGTGAAAGAGGGCCGTATGTCAAGAAATTTGGGAAATAAAGGAGAAAACCGGGCGCTTTTTGACAAAACCGGCGGGGGTTGTCCTTTTGTGACGATATTCTTTTGAAAAAACAACCCTTGCCTTTCCGGGACCCGCACAGTACAATGGAGGAAATAAAACGCCTGCGGGCGGGAAAAGAGGAACGCACATGGCAAACATCGTTGTGAACGCGGTAGGGGAACAGTGCCCCATTCCGGTGGTGAAGGCCACCCGCGCCCTGCGGGAAATGACGGAGCCGGGGACACTGGAGGTCCATGTGGACAATGAGATCGCCGTTCAGAACCTGACCCGGATGGCCGGAGGAAATCACCTGCCTGTCCGCTCGGAGAAAATAGGAGAGAAGGAGTTCGTGGTCACCATGGAGGTGGCGGAGCCGGCGGGCGAGACGCCCCGGCAGGAGCCGGAGCTTGTCTGCGTGCCGGACAGCCGGGGGGACTTCCTGGTGGCGGTGGACACCGATGTCATGGGCCGGGGCAGCGACGAGCTGGGCCGGACGCTGATGAAGGGCTTCCTCTTTGCCGTCAGCCAGCTGCCGCGGCTGCCGAAGACCATGCTGTTTTATAACGGCGGCGCCCGTCTGACCACGGAGGGCTCCGCCTCCCTGGAGGACCTGAAGAACATGGAGGCCCAGGGTGTGGAGATCCTCACCTGCGGCACGTGCCTGAACCACTATGGCCTGACGGAGCAGCTGGCGGTGGGCTCCGTCACCAATATGTACACGATTGTGGAAAAGCTGGCGGGGGCCGGAAAGGTCATCAAGCCGTGATCTATTTGGATAACGCCGCCACCACCCGTCCCAAGCCGCCCGGTGTGGCGGAGGCTGTGGCGGCCGCCATGGAAGGCTACGGCAACAGCGGCCGGGGCACCCATGACGAGGCCCTGACGGCTTCCCGGAGCATCTACGCCGTCCGGCGAAAGCTCGCTGACCTGTTCGGCGCGCCGGGGGCGGAGCGTGTGGCGTTCACGCCCAACTCCACCATGGCGCTGAACATCGCCATCTCCGGCCTGCTGGGGCCGGGGGACCATGTCATCTCCACCGACTGGGAGCACAACTCTGTCCTGCGGCCCCTGTACCGCCTGCGCCAACAGGGAACGGCGGTGGACTTTGTCCCGGCGGACCGGCGGGGACGGCTGGACTACGGCGCCTTTTCCCGGCTGCTGCGGCCCAACACCCGGGCCGTGGTCTGCACCCACGGTTCCAACCTCACCGGGGACCTGGCGGATATCGGCTTCATCGGGGACTTCTGCCGCAGCCACGGCCTGCTGTTCATCCTGGATGCCTCCCAGACGGCGGGGGTGTTTCCCATCCATATGGCGGAGCAGCACATTGACGTGGTGTGCTTCACCGGCCACAAGAGCCTGCTGGGCCCCCAGGGCACCGGCGGGCTATGTGTGGGGGAAGGCGTGGACATCCGCCCCTTCGCCGTGGGCGGCACCGGCGTTCAGAGCTTTTCCGAGACCCAGCCGGCGGAGTATCCCACCCGGCTGGAGGCGGGCACCCTCAACGGCCACGGCATCGCAGGCCTGGGGGCGGCGCTGGATCACCTCCGGTCCGTGGGGCCGGAGAACGTCCGTGTCCGCGAATCCGCCCTGGCCCGGCGGTTTTACGAGGCGGTCCGGAGCCTGCCCGGCGTCACGGTATACGGGGACTTTTCCACGGAGGTCCGGGCCCCCATCGTCACGCTGAACATCGGAGACTACGATTCCGCCGCCGTTTCCGACGAACTGGCGGAGCGGTTCGGCATTGCCACCCGTCCCGGCGCCCACTGCGCGCCCCGGCTCCACCGGGCGCTGGGTACTGCGGAGCAGGGGGCTGTCCGCTTCTCCTGGGGCTGGGCCAACACGGAGGCGGAGACCGACGCGGCGGCGGAGGCGGTCCGCACCCTGGCGGCGGAGGGCTGACCATGCGGGAGAAAACGGAAAAATGCGTGGTGACCTTCCGCACCACCACCGGCGCCATGGCCATGGAGCGCCTCTGCCGGGAGCAAGGCGTGCCGGGGCGGCTCATCCCCGTGCCCCGGTCCATTACGGCGGGCTGCGGCATGTGCTGGGCGGCGCCCCGGGAGGCCCGGGAGGCCCTGGAGGACCTGGTGGTAAAAGAACACTTGGATGTGGACGGCATCTATGCTATAATCCTCTAGCAAAGGAGAGGATGGATATGGCAGCCAACTGCGAAGAATGTGTCAATTACGATTATGATGACGAGACGGAGTCCTACTACTGCACCATGGACCTGGATGAGGACGAGATGGAGCGTTTCCTCCGCAGCGCCAACGATGCCTGCCCCTTTTACCGGCCGGGGGACGATTACAAAACGGCCCGGCGGCAGTGAGGAGGATGACGATGGAACTGGTGGACCTGTATGATGAAAACCGCGCTCCCCTGGGAAAAACGGCGGAGCGCTATGGGAAAAAGGGCCCCGGCGAATACCGCACGGTGATCCATGTGTGCCTGTTTGACAGCCGGGGGCGGCTGCTGATCCAGAAGCGGACCGCCGGCAAGCGGGTCTGGCCGGAGATGTGGGACGTATCCGTGGGCGGCGGCGTGGATGCCGGTGAGACCAGCCGTCAGGGGGCGGAGCGGGAGTTCCGGGAGGAACTGGGCGTCTCCTTGGACCTCGACGGCCTGCGGCCCTCTGTGACGGTGAATTTCGGCGGCGGCTTCGATGATTTTTTCATCGTTCGCCGGGACCTGGATGACGCCGCGTTTCAGCTGCAGGCAGAGGAGGTGGCCGCCGTCCGGTGGGTGACGCTGCCGGAGCTTTTGGCCATGGTGGACGAGGGCAGCTTCATCCCCTATCCCAAGAGCTTTTTGGCATTTCTCTTTGACATGCGGGACAGCTTCGGCTTTCCCACGAAATAAAGAACAAACCGCCGGGAGTATCACTCCCGGCGGTTTACTGTATCGACTTACGGTTCTGATTGGGAAGGGCCCTCCAAAAGATGCATCATGGAGACCTCATAGGCGGTCCGCTCCTCGGTGCCCGCCTCCGTGACCTTGTGGTAAAGGCGGCTTTGGACGCGGCCCTCCAGAGCCAGCGGGTCTCCCACCTGGAGGTGGCTGGCCCGCAGCGCCAGCTGCCCCCAGGCGATGACCGGCAGGTAATCCGCCCGGCCGTAGCGGCGGGGGACCGCCAGCATCAGGTCGCAGATGCTGCGGCCCAGGGGCGTTTTGCGGAAAATGGGGGCCTTGCACAAGGCGCCGGAGAGGACGATGCGGTTGCAGGGCTGTCCGGCGGGAGGCTCTGCCTCCGTGGCGTATACGCTGAGGACCAGCCGGTTCCCCACGCCGGTGCGGTTGTTGAAGGAGCGCAGCTGTCCCCGGACACGGAGGGCGTGTCCGCCCTCCACCTGGGAAAGCAGAGCCTCCGGCACCAGCACCGGCAGCAGGTCCGCCTGGCCGGACAGCCGGGGGATCTCCAGAAAGAAACGGTAAAAGCGGGCACCGTGGTTTTCATGGGAAAATTCCGGCTGGCCGGATACGCTTCCCTCCAGCAGGACATCGTTTGTTTTGGCAGTTGTCATTGTCGTCCACCTCTCGGTCGTGATGGTGCAGTGTATGATGGACGGCGGATGGATAGACCTCTTGTCTGCGGGGAAATTATTAGATATAATATCATATATTCAGCAGCTGTGGGAGGACGATCATGGCAAACCTATTGGACTATCTGGACTGGCGGGGAGACCTGACGCTGGAGCAGGCGCCGTTCAACGAAGTGGATAACCTCATTTTGGCGGAGCTGTCTTTTGTGGACTTCAACGGCATCGTCCCGCCTCCCGGCGAGGGGGACAGCGTGCCGCTCCACCAGGCGGCGGAGGCGTTTTTTGACACCATCCCCGCCGGGGAAACCATCGACATGGGCGTTCTGGTGCCGGCCGCCATTCCGGATATGCTGCGGAAAATGGCGGCGTCCAGACGGTTCCGGGATATGAAGCTCAACTGCTTTGTGAGCTGGCTGGATACAGAGAAGGCGGAGCAGTTCGCCGCGCTGACCATCGAGACCGGGGACGGCCTTTTATACCTGTCCTTCCGGGGGACGGACGATACCCTGGCCGGCTGGAAAGAGGATTTCCTTCTGGCCTGCCTGCCGGAGATCCCCGCCCAAAAAATGGCGGTGCAGTACGTGCGGGATGTGGCCCGGCAGTATCCCCGCAAACGCCTGCGGCTGGGCGGCCACTCCAAGGGCGGCAATCTGGCGGTGTACGCCGGGGTGTATGCTCCCGGCTCTGTCCAGAAGCGCATCCACGCCATCTGGTCCAACGACGGCCCCGGTTTCCACGATGACTTGCTGGACCTGCCGGAGCACCAGCGGGTGGCGGACCGCATCGTGTCCATCGTGCCCAAATCCTCGGTGGTGGGGATGCTGCTGGAGCATGAGGAGGATTACACCGTGGTGGACAGCAGCCAGCAGGGCCTCATGCAGCACGACGGCTTTTCCTGGGAGGTGCTGGGAGACCATTTCGTCAAGCTCCGCAGTGTCACCCGGCAGGGACACCTGAACGACCTGACGCTGAAGGAGTGGGTCCACAACATGCCTCTGGACCAGCGGGAAAAATTCGTGGATGGCCTTTTCACCGTGCTGTCCGCCTCCGGTGCCGTGACGCTGACGGATCTAAAGGAGGAGAGCCTCAAGGCGGCGGGGGCCATGGTCCGGGCCATGAAGGACATGGAAAAGGACACCCGGGACGCGCTGATCTACGCGGTCCGGCTGCTGTTCCGCTGCAACGCCAAGGTGCTGCTGGAGGAGTGGCAGCAGGACTATGAGAAAAAGCCCCGGAAAAAGTGGAGCCGGAAGAAGAAAGATGAGCAGGAGAAGGACGAACTTCCCTGATCGAAAGGGAGCCATGCGTTTGTAAAGCAAACGCATGGCTCCCTTTGCCGGTGCAGACAGGAACGATAGGGGCTGAAGCCTGCGCTCTGCCTTGAAATATGGTCATTCTTACCTTTTGACTGATGGGAAAAACCCTGGCGATTCACAAACCAGCTTTGTTGCGGATAGTTCTTCAATTATGGTATGATGAACTCGACAAATCGGACAATATGAAGTGACTCCTACCTTGTAAAGCGTGGATTTACCTGTCATACTTAAATTGCAAACAGTAAGACTGGAATTACCACATACAAGGA